>JAJZMN010000150.1 GCA_021850345.1 Actinomycetes bacterium
CGCGTGCGCGCGGCTCGCCAGCCAGACTGCCCCGGGCAGGCTGCCGCCAACCGGAGGATGGAGCGACCACAGCGCGTCAGCCCAGACGGCTGGGGAGGCCTGGCCCGAGCAGATGCCGCAAGGCTCGCCGCCAGGCTCCCCTCGCCGCGGCGGCTCGGGCACGATGCGCGGTCCCGGCCGGCGAACGGTCAGCGGGTCTTCATAGGGAAGAGTCACGTCGGTCTCCTTTCTTTGCAAACAATGCGACGACGGCAGCGCCGAGCGCGTCGCTCGGAAGACTGTCCGAGGCGACCAAGGCGCCCACTGCACAGCACGCGCAGCCCCCCGCCAAGATGGCGTTTTGGAGTTCTACCGTCGGGACGTAATGGAGCATCGTCAAGCCGCCAACAGAATCGAACGTGCCGACGTACATGTGATCGGTTGCGTCTCCGACTCAGGGAGACGGGTGTGCGCCGTGACCACGGCGACAACTTCGCCACGAATGTGCGCCGACCACTCCTCCGTGGTGCACAAGGCGTGATTGGCGTTCATGGAAGGCACGATAAGGACGAGACCGCCAAGAGAAAAGGCCGTAACCTGCCGTCCTGTGTCGCGGGACGGACATCCTTCGCTCGAGGAGCCGGCGCTCGTCAGCGTGAGTATCCCGATGCCTTGTAGCTCGGTCTTCGACTGGCACGTGTACCGGGCGAAGAGCGTGTTCGGTCGGTGGCGGAGGTACTTCGTGACTCGCCGGGGCGACGAGA
Source organism: Actinomycetes bacterium (assembly GCA_021850345.1). The sequence goes on from JAJZMN010000150.1 coordinate 744, forward strand.
CCGCCGCGACCGGAGTCGGCCTCGAGGTGTTCTGCCTGCGACCCGCTTGCCTCGCTGCTTTCTGGCGCAGGCGTGGACGATCCGGAACGAATCCTTGCCGGTCAGGTCGCCTGCGCCCGGCGAAAACGTGACGGCGGAGGCGTCCTCCACACGATCATGACGTGACGCAAGGCGCCGTGGCGTGGGCGGCGTTCACGTCGGCGTGGTCCTGGTGCCCCACACCGAGGTGCTCGACGGCGATGACGCCGGAGCCTGCGACGATCTCGTTTGCCTGGTGGCGTGCCCAGTCCTCCCGAGGCGCCGATCCCTACCGCAGGACGTGGTGATCGCCCGGTTGCACGTCTTGCACTCGGGCGGCCGATCGCCCACTGAGCTGGCAGCGAAGTCGTCAGTCCTTCGTGTCGGCTGGGGACACCGCAGAGAGGACCGCGAGCCTGGCGTCGCCCTGCGCGCCGAGTTGGACGGAGATGTGCATCGTGCCGAGCATTCTGGTCATGCCCTCGCCCATGTGATGCGCGACGACGACATCGATCTCGTGTTCGCGCAGGAACCGAGCGACCCGGGCATGGTGGGCGCCTTCTCCTCCCGTGTCATGGAGGGCGTCCCACTGGACGTCGAACTCTTGCCAGTTGCCGATGGCGCCACCTTCGACCGTCGCGAGCGCGACACGCGCTGCACGCCCCCATCGCGGGTCCACGTCACCGGCGCTGTCCACTGGTACGCAAACGATCACGAGACCGGCCCAGCTCCTCTCCTTCGGAAGATCCCGCCTCTCGCGGCATCTTGGGGCATCGCTGGACTACAGGCTACAAGTGCAGGAGACCGACCCGCGCCCGACGGCATGTGCAGCGATCGACCCGGCCCCGATCTCGCGATGAGGCTGGCCTGCAAGGCTCAGCTCCCGAGGAGCCGCTCCAGCGCCGCGACATGGACACGGAGGGCGCGGTCGTCGGCCAGAACGAACCGCACGGTGCGGACCGACCCAAGGCTCTCGGTCGACTCGAGCACCGACCGGAGCGCCACCGTCGCGGCCTCTTCCATCGGGTAGCCGAACACACCGGTCGAGATCGCCGGGAAGGCGATCGATCGGAGGTGGTGGTGGTCCGCGAGCTCGAGGGCGTTGCGATAGCAGGCCGCGAGGAGCGCTTCTTCGGGTCGATCCCTCCCGTAGACGGGTCCGAGGCAGTGGATGACGTGGCCGTTCTCGAGCCGGTGTCCGCTCGTGATCACGGCTTCGCCCGGAGAGATCGGCGCGAGGGGCCGGCACTCCTCGGCAAGGCCCGGGCCGGCGGCACGATGGATCGCACCGGCGACGCCGCCCCCCGGCTGCAGCGCAGCATTTGCCGCGTTGACGACCGCGTCGATGTCGGGCTGCTCGACGATGTTGCCGAGCACCAACTCGATCGTGATGTTGCCGACACCGACCTTGCGTCCTTGCACCGTCGCCACCGTACGCCCCTGCGGGGATGGGCCCTTCCGGGCAGGCGTCAGGCGCTGCTCTCGACGAGCAGCGTGAACGGACCGTCGTTCGCCAGCTCCACGCGCATCGACGCGCCGAACCGCCCCGTCGCGACTCTGGCACCGAGGTCGCGAAGTGCGCTGACGAGCATCTCGATGAGCGGCTCGGCCTGCTCGGGCGGCGCGGCTCGTACGAACGACGGACGCCTGCCCTTTGACATGTCAGCATAGAGAGTGAACTGGCTGACGACCAGGATCTCGCGGGCGAGGTCGTGAGCGGAGAGGTTCGTCCGATTCTCGCGGTCTTCGAAGATCCGAAGACTCCAGAGCCGTTCAGCCATCCGCACGGCGTCAGCAGCCACGTCGGAATGGGTCACGCCGACGAAGACACACAGACCCCGTCCGATCTTCGCGATCGTCTCGTCGCCGACGTCCACCGATGCGGAGCTGACCCGCTGGACGAGCGCGCGCAACAGCGCTCAGTGCCGCGTTCGTCGACAGCACATCGTCGAAGAGTGTAGGGCCGTGGTCACGCATCAGTGGAGAATCTCAGAAGGGGATTCGGTGCGCTCCTCACCCAGGGGACGTTCGACCCTAGGGAAGCGCATCCGGAGGAGAGCAGGGTCGCGCACGAGATCATGAGGAAGGAGGACGCTCGTGCGCACCCGCGCCGTCGTGTTGGTCGTCGCCCTGCTCGTCGCTGCCGGGCTCGGCGTCGGGCTCGGGGTCGCGGCCGGCGGCTGGTCCGGCAGCCTGAGCCGTGTTGGCGCTGCCGGCAGGACTGCTTCCATCCGGGACGGCTGCCGGCAATGGGCCGAGCGCCGACCGACAGGCCCCGGTACCGCGCAGTGGTGCACCGACATGTCCCAGTGGATGGATCGGTCCATGGCCCGCTACGGACTCGGACCCGAGACGATGTGGGGAGATCCGGGTCGCTTGCGGGCGGTTTGCGAACGCTGGCTCGGTACCAGCGCGCCGCCGGGGCCGCCGCCGGACCCGACGGACTGGTGCAGCTCGATGGTCACGTGGATGACGACACATGCGGGCACGTGGGTGGGCCGTGCCACATGGGGCAGCTGGATGCGCCGATGATGGACAGAGTAGCGATGGACCGAGCGGGCGCTGGTCGGGTCAGCCCTGCGCCGACAAGCCCTCCACGTCCGGCTCCTCCGGCGGGTGGACGACCACCACCGTGCAGCGCGCATGCTCCGTGCAGTAGCGACTGACCGAGCCGATCATCATCTGCTGGAAGCGCCCCAATCCGCGGGAACCCACGACGAGGAGCGAGGCGCCTCGTGCCGCGGCGACCAGTGCCTCACCTGCTGGAGGCGGTACACGTCGACCGGTCACCTCGAGGGTCGGATGCGCCTTTCTCACCAGCAAGATCCCCTCCTCGAGGGTCCGCTCCTCGGCGCGCTCCTCCTCCTCGAACGCCGGCAGTTCGAGCGCGACCGGCGACCATCGGTCGGCGTGCAGCACCTCCAACCGGCAGTGTCGGAGCTCGCATTCGGTCGCTGCCCACTCGAGGGCTCGGCGGCTGTCGTCGGAGCCGTCGAAGCCGACGACCACCCGCGACCGGCCGGCATGGGTCTGCACAGAGATCGTCCTCTCCCTTCGCCGGGACCTCTCCTGGGTACCTGCTCTTTCGGGGTGCCCGCTCTGGTCCTAGCACGGCCACCACTGTCGGGCAGGACCCGACGGCCGAGCCAGGGCCCAACGGCCCTGTCCGGATCGTCCGGATCGTCCGGATCGTCCCCGGCGCCCGTCGTGCCGCAGATCCCGACGTTCGGCCCTGCCCACTCCGATGCGCAGGAGAGACGATGGAGCGATGGGACCCGAGCAGGTCGACGCGCGCCAGCCGATGAGCCGTCACGCCGCTGCGGCCCTGCTCGTGCTCGTCGTCGCGGGCCTCGCTGCGGGGGGCATCGCGGAGCTGGTCCGGGTGCCCGCGGCCGCGCACGACCTGTGGAGGGCGACGGGTGTCCTGGGGGGCTTCTACTCCCTTTGGACGATGGTCGACGGCATCCGCCGGCGCCGGCTGGGGGTCGATGTCATCGCGCTCTTGGCGGTGGTGGGGACGCTCGCCATCGGCGAGGTCCTCGCGGCGGCGGTGATCACGACCATGCTCCTCACGGGAAGGGCCCTCGAGGACTGGTCGGCAGGCAGGGCCCGGCGGGCACTGCAGGCACTCATCGAGCGCGCACCTCGGGAAGCCCACCGCTACAAGGAGGGACAGCTGGATGGACAGCTGGAGATGGTCGCGCTCCAAGACGTCGAGCCCGGCGACCTTCTCATGGTGGCGAGCGGTGAGCTGGTCCCGGTCGACGGCCGTCTGACCACGGCCGGAGTCCTCGACGAGTCGATGTTGACGGGGGAGTCGCTGCCGGTCGCCCGGAGCGCCGCCGACGCGGTGCGAAGCGGGGCGCTCAACGCGGGTGCGCCCTTCGACATGCGAGCCACCGCCACGTCCGCCGAGAGCACCTACGCGGGCATCGTCCGGCTCGTTGCCGCCGCGGAGTCGTCGCGGCCCGCCTTCGTCCGCCTCGCCGACCGCTACGCGGTGGGCTTCCTCGGAGTAACGGCGCTGGTCGCCGCGGCCGCATGGATCGTCGGAGGAGGCGATCGAGCGGTCGCTGTGCTCGTCGTGGCGACGCCGTGCCCGCTCATCCTCGCCGCGCCGGTGGCTTTCGTCGCCGGGCTGTCCTTGTCGGCGAGGCGCGGAATGGTCGTGAAGGGCGGCGACGTCCTCGAGCGCCTCGCTCGCTGCACGACCCTGCTCTTCGACAAGACCGGGACTTTGACCGAGGGCCGTCCGAAGCTGGTGTCGGTGGCCACGGCCGAATCCGTGAGCGTGGCAGAAGCGCTCCAGGCCGCGGCCTCCCTGGACCAGTTCTCCCCGCACGTGCTCGCGGGTGCGATCGTGCGGAAGGCCGCCGAGGCCGGATGTTCGCTCGATCGGCCGACCGAGGTGAAGGAGGTTCCCGGAGAGGGCATCCGCGGCAGGGTCGGCGCACGACAGGTCGCGGTCGGCTCGGCCAGATGGGCCGGGTTCTCGTCAGTGCCGACGTGGGCCCGGCGGGCGCAGCGCAGAGCGCGCCTCGACGGCTCCCTTTCCGTCTCCGTCGCGATCGACGGGCGGCCCACCGCGGTGCTCGTGTTCGAGGACCCGATCCGCCCCGACGCCGCACGGACCCTGCGGGCGCTTCGGCGATCCGGCATCGAGCGACTGGTGATGGTGACCGGCGACCGGGCTGAGGTGGCGGAGTCAGTGGGGTCCGCCCTCGGCCTCGACAGCGTCCACGCCGAACAGTCGCCGGCGGACAAGCTCGACGTCGTCAGCGCCGAGCGGAGCCGGGCGCCGACGATCATGGTGGGCGACGGCGTCAACGACGCGCCTGCGTTGGCCGCGGCAGATGTCGGCGTCGCCATGGGGGCTCGTGGCGCCACCGCCTCGAGCGAAGCGGCGGACATGGTGCTGAGCATCGACCGCCTCGACCGGCTTGCCGAGGGGCGAGCGATCGCGGTGCGCACGCGACGCATCGCGCTGCAGAGTGTCGTGGCCGGCATGGCCCTGTCGCTCGCCGCCATGGGCGCGGCGGCTGCCGGCGGACTGCCCCCGGTCTGGGGCGCGCTCCTCCAGGAGGGGATCGACGTGGCGGTCATCCTCAACGCGCTGCGGGCGCTGTGTCCCAGGCGCACGAGCGTGACGCTCGATGCCGCGGGTCTGGAGCTCGCGCAGCGTTTCCACCGCGAGCACGATGCCATCGTCGCCGTGGCCGACCACGCACGCGCCGTAGCCGACAGCCTGGACTTCCCCGGCACCCCGAGCGCGCTCGGCGAGCTCCGGGAGCTCCACCGGCAGCTCGTGGAGGTCGTGCTGCCTCACGAGGTTGCAGAAGACCGCGAGCTCTATCCATCGCTCGAACGGGCGATGGGCGGCGTCAACCCGACGGGCGCGATGAGTCGCGAGCACGCAGAGATCGCCCACGAGATCCGTCGGCTCGGGCAACTGCTCGATGACGTCGGGTCCGGCGACTGGGACGAGGACGACGTCGCCGACTTCCGCCGCCTCCTCTACAGCCTCGTCGCGGTGCTGCGGCTGCACACCGCCGAGGAAGAGGAGCGCTATCTCATGCTGAGCGACGAAGCCGGCGCCCCGGCGGGGACGGGCGGCCGGTGATCCGACGTCGCAGCCGCATTGGTCCTCGCGGGACCGGTCGCGCCGGTGCCCGGATGGGGGTGGTCGCGGCGCCGTTGTGCGCTGCCGCGCTGGCGTTCGCTGGCTCCGTCGCAGGGTGCACTTCGGCTCCTCCGAGCGGCGCGCCGCAACCGCCTTCGTCTTCCACGAGCGCTTCCGACTCGACCTCGACCACGACCTCCACGTCGACCACGACCTCGACCACGACCTCCACCTCGACCTCGACCTCGACGACCGAGCCGATGCCGGCCCTCAGCGGCCGCGTGTGGAACGTGATCCCCACCAACGCGCACGTGGTGGCGCTCACCTTCGACGGCGGAGCGAACGCCGACGGGCTCCCGTCGATCCTCGCCAGCTTGCGGGCGGCCGGCGTCCGGGCGACCTTCTTCGTCACCGGCGATTTCGCATCGGCCTTCCCGGGTCTCTCCGCCCAGATCGTGGCCGGCGGCAACCGCATTGGCGACCACTCGGTCGACCATCCTTCCTTCACCCGGCTGGACGATGCGCAGGTGCGTGCGGAGGTGCTGGACGCATCCACGACCATCCGGGCGATCACCGGCGCCGATCCCGCACCGCTGTTCCGCTTCCCTTACGGCGACTACGACACCCGGACGCTCGCCGACGTGAACGCGCTCGGGTACGTCGCCGTCGGCTGGACCGTTGACACGCTCGGCTGGGAAGGCACGTCGGCGGGCATCACCGCCTCGAGCATCGTGGCGAGGGTCATGGCCGGATTGCGCCCCGGCGAGATCGTGCTCATGCACGTGGGCTCGAACCCGACGGACGGGTCGACGCTCGACGCCGCGGCCCTGCCGGCCGTCGTCGCCGCGATCCGCGCGGCCGGGTACTCGTTCGTCACCTTGTCGGCGCTCGTCGGCGGCTGAGGGCCGCCCACCGGACGACGACGGTCAGGAGCAGCACGGCGACCGCCGCGATCGCCGCGCTCGCCAACGTGGCGGGCAACGGCGGCGCCTCCAGCCCGAAGAGGTGCCTGCCGAGCGGGACCACCCATACGAGGACCGCGGCCCCAGCGGTCGCGAGCACGAGCAGCGCGCGCTGGGCCGTGACCGGCTTCGACACGAACAGCAGCACGGCGAGGCCGACCACCACGAGGACGCCGGTCGCCGCCGTTCGAGCGGCAAGGCCCGGCGCGCCGAACGCATCCCTGGCCACGAGGTATGCCGCCAGCACGGCCGCGCCGGCCACGAGACCCGCGGGCAGCGCGACGCGCAGCACGCGGCGGACGAAGTCCGGCTGGGCTCGGGGTGCGCCGGGCGCCAGTGCGAGGAAGAAGCCGGGTATCCCGATGGTCAGTGAGCTCACGAGCGTGAGATGCCGGGGGAAGAAGGGGTAGGGCACCGCGGAGATGCCCACCACCGCGGCGAGCACGGTGGCGTAGACGGTCTTGGTCACGAAGAGCCGGGCGACGCGCTGGATGTTGGCGATCACCCGCCGGCCCTCGGCGAGGATCTGGGGGATCACGGCGAACGACCCGTCCAAGAGCACGACTCTCCCGACGGCGCGTGCGGCCGGGCTGCCCGTGCCGATGGCCATACCGATGTCGGCCACCTTGAGCGCGGGGATGTCGTTGACGCCGTCGCCGGTCATCGCGACCACGTGGCCCCGGGACTGGAGGGCCTTGACGACGTCGCGCTTTTGGTACGGCTGGATCCGGCCGATGACCGAGACTCCCTCGAGGGCATCCGCGAGCGCACCCGGTTCGGCCGGGAGCGACGCGGCGTGCAACGGACGGTCGGTCCCCGCGATGCCGACGTTGCGGGCGACAGCCGCCACCGTCTGGGGATCGTCGCCCGAGACGACGAGGACCCGGACTCCCTGGTCGCGCAGATAGCCGATGGTCTGTGCGGCGTCGGGCCGGAGCCGCTCCTCGTAGACCGCCCAACCGGCGCACTCGAGGCGGTCCGGCAGGACCCCGGCGGAGAGGTGCTCGGGCGAGCGGGCGAGAAGGACGACCCGGGCGCCACGCCGCGCGCTCGCCTTCACCTCGCCGGCGTCGCGCGCGTCGAGTGCGGGCATCACGACGTCGGGCGCCCCGACGACCCAGCTGCCCTTCTCGGCGAACTCCATCGCGCTCCACTTGCGTTGCGAGGTGAACGGGATCGACCTGACTGCCGTCCAGCCCTCGGGCGCCGGAAGGGCGCGGGATGCGAGCATCGTCGCGTTGGGGGCGGGGTCG
>JAJZMN010000222.1 GCA_021850345.1 Actinomycetes bacterium
TCCGGGAACGCGCTGGCGAATGGCTGAGCCGAGGTGGCCGGGGCGAACCCGTGCCGCGCGAGCCCGTCCGCGTGCGTCGCGTAGAAGGAAGAGCCGAGGAACAGGTTCAGGTTCGTCGCAAACAGGTCGTGGATGTGGCCCGGCACCGTCAGCTCCCCACTGCGCAGCGCGCCGCCCGCCTCGTCAGCAGCTTCGAGGACGAGGACCGAGAAGCCTGCCTCGGCGAGCGTGATAGCGGCGGCGAGGCCGTTGTGGCCCGCGCCGACGATGATTGCGTCGTACGTGGTGTCCACCGCTTCTTCTCCTGCGGGCCCGAGCGAGAGCGGCTAGGCGCGCTCGCTACCGTCGAAGATCTTGAGAGGGACCAGTGACAGGAGCTCTGCCTCACCGTGTGCTACCCGCCAGGTGTCCTGCATGTACAAGCAAGCGCGACCATCGGCGCTGATGACGTGAGGGTGCATCGAGATGACCATGTTCTCCAGCAATTCCACCTCGACACCGTCGCCGACGCGAGGATGCTCGATCATCGTCATGCCGATCGAGTGCCCGGTCACATGACCGAGCTGGAAGCCGCGTCGGCGAAACGGTTCTGAGGCAGCGCGGTGCGCGTCGTCCGCCGTCACTCCCGCGCGCAGTGCCTTGCCGGCCAACGCGAAGTACTCTTCGTACGCCTCGAACATCTCCATCGTGGTCGCCGACAGGGGTCCCATGCTGAGGGCTCTCGTGAATTCCACCCAATAGCCCGACGGCCCGGCCACCTCCAGCGAGTACAGCAGCAGATCGTCCGGAGCGATCCGCTCGACGTGCTCGGGGATCCGGAACTCGGGACTCGCAGACCCGCCGTGACCATGCAGCACCATGTCCATGGTCAGCCGGCCACATCCGGCCCGTACGAAGCTGGCCTCGGCCTCTGCCATGAGGTCCGCTTGAGTGACTCCGGGCCGGTAGGCACCCTGGACCACCCAGAACCCAGCCTCGTTGATGGACATGGTGTCCCGCACCATCGCGAGCTCTTCGTCACTCTTCACCGCGCGAGCGAGGTCAAATTCGTCGTCGAACCCGACGACCTCCACTCCCGACGCACTGAGCGCCAGGTAGTCACGCACGCACATGATGTAGTCGAGGCCGTAGACGCCGACGCGCGCCGCCCGGCGCGCCCGCAACTGCTCGGCCATCCACGTTCCTGGCACGTCCGCGAACACTTGCTCGTCGACGAAGCCGTCGTCGTGCTCGCCCACGTACCGGGCTTCGCTCGGGAAGACCTTAACCGGCTCTCCGTCCGTGAAGAGGAGGAGATAGGCATACCGGTGGACGATCCGGAAGCCTGACATGTAGCGCAAGGCGCCTTCGAATCCCGTGTACTCGCTCCCGCACACGATCAGCGCGTCGAGGTCTGCCCGCTGCATGGCCAAGCGCACCGCCGCGAGACGCCGCTGCACTTCGGGTACCGTCGGCTGCCAGCTCATCGCTTCGCCTCGGTCTCCACGACGCTCTCCTCCACCTCCCCCTGTGCTCTATAGGAGGCCTCCAGACCCTTCACGAGCGCAACGATGGCGTCGTTGAGGGGCGTCGGCACCCCGACGCGTCGCCCGAGCTCGGCGATGCCCCCGTTCAACGAGTCGATCTCGGTCCTGCGTCGCGCGGCGACGTCTTGGAGCATGCTCGCCCGATGGTCATAGGCCACCTCGGCGGCGTGGTCCACGAGCGCCTCCGGATCGCCCTCCAGCGTGATGCCGAGGGCGGAGGCAACCGCCAGAGCCTCGGCGATCACGCCGCTCACGAGGTGCCGCAGACCAGGCTGGTCGCACACCTGCCCGTGCGTGAGCCCCGTCAAGGCACCGAGTGGGTTGGTCGCGGCATTGAACACAAGCTTGTTCCACTGAGCGCCGCGGGCGTCGGTGCGTGCATGTGCCGGCATGCCGGCGCGGCTGATCAACCCCGCGAGCTGCTCTACGGCGGGGAGCAGCGACGAGTCCTGGCTGAAGGGACCGAGCCACGTCTCCCCCTCCGTGTCCATCTCGACGATGCCCGGCGCGACGAGGTGGCCCGCAGGGAAGGTGGTCCCCAGGATGACGGAGGGCACGTACTCGGCGATGATCTCCTCGTTGCCAATTCCGTTCTGAACGCTGGCGACATGTCCCTCACCGAAGCAGTGAGCCGTGGCCGCGATCGCCGGTCGGGTCACGTAGCCCTTGGTTGCGACGATCCCGAACTGGAAGGAGGGAAGCGAAGTCGGGTCGTGCACGGCTCGGACGTGCGCTTGCAAGGTCTTCCTTCCGACGATCCGCAGGCCCTCGCTATTGATGGCGTCGACGTGACGACGTGTCAGGTCATACGCGTAGACTTCCACCTCGTCCAGCTGCGCAAGATGGGCAGCGAACAGGCTTCCGACGGCCCCGCACCCGACCACGCAGATCCGGACGGGTGCACTCATCTGAAGTCGTCCCGAAACGTCCCGAGCCTTTGGGGACCTTCGGCCGTGACAAGGTAGTCGTCCTCCAAGCGCAAGCCGCCACCGCCCGGCCAGTAAGCCCCGGGCTCGACCGCGAGCACCATCCCCTCCTCGAGAACCCCTGCGCTCGCCTGATGCGCCCACGGCGGCTCGTGGGCACGCACTCCGACCCCGTGGGCGATGGCGTGGTCGGGTTGGCCGCCGTAACCGGCCTCGTCGAGACATCCGCGGATGACTCGGTCGAGCTCTCCGATCTCGCTCCCCGGATGGAACACGTCCAGTGCGCGATCACGCGCTTCGAGCAGGAGGTCGAGCAGATCCACGTATCGTGGTTCGAGGGTGCCGGGGCAGAAGTTCTTCGTGAGGTCGGTCCAGTAACCGTCGGCGCAGACCCAGATCTCGAGAAGCGTCGGCTGGTCCTCGACGACCGGGCGGTGGCCGGTCGCCGTGAACGTCTTGATGCCGGGCCCGGACCACACAAGCGTGAAGGCACGCGCCATCTCCACCTTGTCCTTGTAGCCGATCCCCGTTTCGTGGACAAACGCCTCGAACATCGCGCCGACCTCGCTCTCGCGCATGCCGGGCCGGATGCGCGACTCGATGTGCTCGAGGCCCAAGGTGGCGAGCTCCTGGGCGATCCGCAGGCGTTCGAGCTCCTGGGACGTCTTGTGAGTGCGCGCCAGTACCAACAGTCCCGTGGCGTCCAGGACCTCGCGCACCACCGTCGGGAAGGCGTCGAAGTACGCCTGGGTGAAGACGGTGGGCTCGCCCACCATCCGGTCGGCCGCCTGCGCGTTCTGGGTCATCTCGATGCCGACCCGGCGTCCCAGTCCCCGCTCGGCGACGACGGAGAGCGCGAGCGAGAGCGCACGATCAGCAGGGGGCCGAGGGTCGTGCTCGTCGTAGTGGGGGAAGGTCCGGATGTCCGTCGTCCACGCCGTCCGCTGCGCGTCTTCCAGTTGCGGGGCGACCACGACCAGCGTGGGGTTGCCCTCGCGCGGGAACACCGCGAGGTCGTACCCTTTCATGCACCAGTAGTTGGTCAGGTAGACCAGATTGTCGGGCGAGCGAACGACCATTGCGTCCAGGTCGGCATCCGCCATGAGATGACGGACCCGCTCCAACCTTTCGACGTCGACCGGCCAGGTGGTCATGTGCTCACCAGTCCCGGAATGCCGGCGGTGGGGTCCCGTGGGCCGTCTCCCACGACACCACCGGGTTGCGCAGCGTCCCCACCCTGTCGATCGTGCACTCGACGATGTCGCCCGGCTGCAGGTACCACTTCTCCGCGTCGCTCTTGAATCCCGCAACCCCCGAGACCGTACCGGTCGTGAGCACATCGCCCGGCTGGTACCCGAGCGGCGAATGGTGGGCGATGAGTTCGGGCAACGTCACCGACATATTTCCTGAGTAGGAATGCTGTCGCAGGTCGCCGTTGACCGTGAGGCGCATGTCGAGGGTGTGCGGATCTCCTACCTCATCGGGCGTGACGATCCAGGGCCCCAGCGGGCAAAACGTCTGGATCGACTTACAGAACGAGAACACGCCGGACTTCATCTCGCGACGCTGGATGTCTCTCGCGGTGATGTCGTTGAAGATCAGGTAGCCGCCTACGTAGCCGCCGGCCTCCTCCTCGTCGAAAAAGGCCCCGGCCTTCCCAAGCACCACTGCGAGCTCGAGCTCGTGGTCGAGCTCCCTCGTCAGGTGCTCGGGGTAGACGATCGGGTCGTCCTGGCCGATGATGGCGTCGACGTTCTGGAAGAAGACGATCCATGGAGCGATGGCGTGCGACCAGCTCACCACCTTTGACTCTTCTTCGTGCTCCCGGAAGTTACCCGAAGTGTGGATGAGCTTCGCCGGCTTGATGGGTGGGAGAAGGCGAACTTCGTCGAGGGCGTAGCGCTGGCCCGATGCCGATTGCGCCCGCGAGAGCGTCGCGTCCTGCGCAAACAACTCCCGGGTCGTCGCAACCCCTTCGATCGTCACCACGTCGTCCCCGTCGACAACCCCAGGGTGCTCCTGGCCTCCTGGGTCCCTGAACGTCACCAGCTTCATCGCTCCACCTCGCATATCAGCGCTGCCGCCAACGCGTAGACCGTTGCCGTCCGGACCAACTCGTCGATCCCAAGGTTCTCCCCGTCCGGATGGGGGAGACCGCTGGATGCGCCGTAGTTCACGGAAGCGACTCCATAGCGGCTCAGAATCGAGGCATCTGAAGACCAGCGCACGGTGTCGTGCTCCGGCGCCTCCCCGAACACCTCGGCGTGGGCGAGCTCGAGCGCGTGGACCACCTGGTGATCCGGCGCGATCTCGGCGCCCGGACTGGTGACGAAGATCTCCGAGTCGATGCCGGCGTCGGGAGCGACAGCCCGCAGCTCGCGCACGAGCTCGTCGATCCGGAGGCGGGCACCTTGCAGAGACATCGTCGGGGGGACACGGACGTCGAGGAAGAGGTCGGTGCGATCGGGCGTCCTGCTCACGCGCCAGGGTTGACCTCCGCGCACCGCTCCGATGTTGACCACCCCAGGCTTGCCGCCATACGCACTCTCCTCTTCGAACTTCGAGATCCAGCGCTCGATGTGCGGGAGCAGGGCGGCCATGCGGAGGATGGAGTTCTCGGCGCGGCGATCACGGGAGAACGCCGTGTGGACGAACGGCCCAACAGCCGAGATCCTCACCCAGACGGTCCCATAGTGACCGACAACGACACGGTTCTCCGTGGGCTCACCGAGGATGCAGAAGTCGATGCAGCCGCCGCCGTGGGAAGCGAGGTAGTGGCTACCAGCCGAGTACCCGCGGTAATCGGCCCCGACGAACTCCGAGCCCCACTGGGACTTCTCGATCTCCCCGACGACCGCCGCGATGACGACATCGCCACGGAGGACCACATTTGCCTCGCGCAGGGCTGCGAGCGCCTCGAGGTAGCACGCGAGGGCACCTTTCATGTTGGCGACGCCAAGCCCCCAGAGCCGCCCGTCCCGCTCGAAGGCAGAGGGCTGGAACCCCGGGCGGGTACGGAGGTGCGCCTCGGCACCCGAGTAGGAGGTATCCATGTGACCGTTGAACATGAGCGTCGGGCCGCCTCCGCATCCGGCGGCCGTTCCGAGCACGTTGAGCCGTCCGGGCTCTACTTCCTGGAGCTCGGTGCGCAGCCCGAGCATCTCGCAGCGGGCGGCCACTTCCTTGGACATCGCCTCCTCGTGGCCGGTCGGGCTCGGCGTGTCGACGAGCGCTCGGGCGATCTCGACGAGACGGGCTTCGTCCACGTGCGACGTGATCGCGGCCGCGATCTGCGGATCGACGACTCCCACCGGCATCATCGGGCGAAGTGCGGCAGGACGCGCGAGGCGAACAGCTCGAGCTGCGCCTCGCGGCGCTCTCCCCAGAGCTCGAGCATCACGTGAGTGCAGCCGGCGTCCGCATACTCCTCGATCGCCTGGATGCAGTCCTGCGGAGTCCCTGCGATCGGGCACGTGCGATCGAGGATGGCGTCGCTCACCGCTGCTGCGGCGGCGAGGCGTCCGCCCTGGCGCATGGCTTCGGCGATCGGGCGGATCTCCTCACGCTCCAGCCCCGCCGACTCGAGGAGCTCGTCGGCAGAAGCCTGGATGTTCTCGACCTTGTTCGCCAGGTACATCCCCGCGATCTCCCGGGCGCCTTCGCGCCCCTTTTCCCTGTCCTCATCGATCGACGCCACGATGGTGCACCCGAGGTCCACGTCGTCAGGATCCCTGCCGGCGGCCCTCGCCCCCATCTCCAGCCGGCGGCGGGAGCGGCGAACGAATTCCGGGGTCGTGATACTGGGCGTGAGCAGGCCATCCGCGATCTCGCCGGCCATCTCTTGGAGGCGCGGTCCCGTCCCTGCGACGTAGATCGGCGCGGCGCCCCTCGGGCTGGCGGCATCCGGCTTCAGCGCGGGCACGACCGCGTCGAAGACGGCACCGTGATAGTCGAGCTCCTCGCCACCGAGCACCGCACGCACGATCTCGACACTCTCGCGCATGGTCTGCAGCGGCCGTGCCGGCGAGCGCGACCCGATGCCGGCCTCTTTCATGAAGATCTTGGAAGCGCCGAACCCGAGGAGAAGGCGGTCGGTGCCGAGCGCCTCCTGACTGACGCGGGCCTCCATGGCCACCTGGATCGGATGGCGCGTATAAGGAGAAATGATCCCCCATCCGACTCGGAGTCTCTTCGTCCTCTGTCCGAGCAGGGCGGAGATCGCCGTCGAAGACCGAGCCTCCATCGAGTGGTGCCGCCACCACGGGTACGCCTCGGCGAGCCAGATCGTGTCGAAGCCACCGCGGTCGAGTTGCTCGGCGTGCGAGAGGATGTCCTCGAGCGGCTCCATGGTGAGCTGCATCATCCCGATACGCAGTTGGCGCACCTCTGCTCCTCTTTCCTCGTCGTCCCAGTTCGTCGCCATTGGGAACCGGTCGAGCAGGGGATATTTGATCAGAATTACTGGTGCCTTGCAAGCGCTGTACGTAGGATCTGGCCGTGGAGGACGCTGCGGGACCCGGACGCCACATCGGGGATCCCGACGTCGTCCTCGTCGGCAGCGGCATCAACGCGCTCGTGTGCGGCGCAATTCTCGCACGCGCGGGCGTCGGAGTTGCCGTGCTCGAACAAGCCGGCGAGCTCGGCGGCGCAATCCGCACCGCCGAGCTCACGGTGCCGGGCTTTCACCACGACGTCTTCAGTGCATGGCATCCGCTGTTCGTGACGTCCGAGGCGTACGCCGTCCTCCGCGAGGAGCTCGCAGCAGGCGGGCTGCACTACGCATGCGCGCCGACGGTGTCCGCGAGCGTCACCTCCCGTGGGCACAGTTGGGTCATGACGACCAGCCCCGAACAGAACGCTGCGGAGCTGGACCGTGATGGTTCAGGCGACGGCGGGCGGTACTTGAGCGACAGAGCCTCCTTCGAAAGGGTCGCGCCACTGACGATGACCCTGCTCGGAGACGAGACGGTGAGCAGCGCCTCGGCTCGGGCGGCGTGGTCGGTCCTTCGCCGCAACGGCCGGCACCGCGCCCTTGGCATGCTGGGTTCGCTCACCGAGAACGCGCGCACCTGGCTCCTCCGGACGTACCGCTCTGCCGGCGCGCCGACGCTGTTCTCGCCCTGGTTGCTCCACACCGGTCTCGGGCCGGAAGCTGCCGCGTCCGGGATCATGAACCGGGCCATCGTCGCGCTCATCGAGCAAGCGGGACTCCCCGTGCCCGTGGGCGGGAGCGCAAGCCTCGTCCGCGCCCTGCAAGCCATCATCGAGGCGAACGGCGGCGTTTGCCGCACTCGTGCCGAGGTCGACCGCGTGCTGGTGCGCCATGACCGGGCCGTCGGCGTGCGGCTCACCGACGGCGAGTACATCGGCGCACGCCGAGCGGTCGTGTGCAGCGTGACCCCGCCAGCCCTCTACGGCCGGTTGTTGGCCGATGCGCCCGTTCCCGAGTGGGCACGAAGCGCCGCTGGGCGGTTCCGCTTCGGCAGAGCAGGGATGCAGCTTCACTTCGCCCTCTCCTCAGCCCCGCGCTGGGTAGTGGACGAGCGGCTCGCCGACGCCCCCCTCATCCATCTGACCACAGGGCTGGACGCGGTCTCCCGCGCGGTGGGCGAAGCCGATCGAGGGCTCCTGCCTGCCAACGCGACCATCGTCTGCGGTCAGCCCTGCGTGGTAGACGCGTCGCGCGCACCGACGGGCCGCTCCATCCTGTGGGTGCAGCTCCAAGAGCTGCCGTCGCGCCCCGCGGGGGATGCGGCCGGCAAGATCGACGTCGGTGACGGCACCTGGACGTCCTCGCTTCGGGAGCGGTACGCGGACCGTATCCAGTCACGCCTGGCCGAGCACATCGACGGCTTCGAGTCTTCGGTCATCGGTCGCGCCGTGTTGTCTCCCGCCGACATCGAGCGGGCGAACCCGAACCTTGTGGGTGGGGACATCTACGCGGGCTCGTGCGACCTCGACCAGGGCATCTTCTTTCGACCCAGGCCCGAGCTGCGCGGCCATACGACGCCGTTACGCGGCCTTTACCAGATCGGCGCAAGTACCCAT
>JAJZMN010000201.1 GCA_021850345.1 Actinomycetes bacterium
CCAGGCTGCAGGACGCTCCGCGACCTGCTGGGTCGCGATCGGGACTCGTACCATGTGCAGGGGGCGCTGCTCCGCCCCCTCGCGGAACGACTCCACCCAGTGGGCGAATACGAGGTCGTCATCGTCCAGCATGGCGAGGTAGCGGCCGCGGGCCACGAGCGCCCCTTCGTTCAGGGGGCGAGAGCGCCCACCGCCGTACACCTCGACCACGCGTACGCGCTGGGCGAAGGAGGGGTGGAACTCTCCGACCATCTCGGAGAGTGAGGAGGCCGTGCCGTCGGTGCCGTTGTGCAGCAACACGAGGACTTCGAAGTCGTCGCAGCTCTGCGCCGCGAGGCACAGGAGCGACTCTTGGAGCGTCCCCGGGCGCTTTCCCTGCGTGCGCAGCAGCACCGAGAGGAACGGCCGAGCGGCGGGCCCGTCGACGCGTTCCCCGTTGTCGTGCACGACCACGGATGCTGCACGCGATGGCTCTTTTTGCACCGGTTCGTACATCCGCACGAAGTGCGTCACGAAAGCAGCGCTGTCCGCCATCTGGCGCAACGCGCTGAGCTGCATGCCGATCGAGGTCGTTCGTTCGAGCGGCACGTCTTCGCAGGGCCCGTCCAACCTGGCGTGCCGCACGTCGGCGGCGCCCATCTGCGAGAAGCCGTGCTGCGCCATGAGCGTGTGGAGCGAGCGGTCGGAGAACTGCCGTACCTGGTCCGGTGACACGATGCCACCGGGCACGGCATCCCAGCGCCCCAAGAGAAGCGTCGCCGCGACATCGAGGTGGGTGACGTTCGCCACGTGGGCCACGATCGGTGCGTTCCCCACCTCGATGCAGAACGCCCTGAGCGCGTCGAGCACGCTCCCGATGGCGAGCACACGGCTCGGTGCGTCGCCGAGGACGACTCCAGCGACCGGCCTCTCACCCAGGCAGGAGCGAACGGCAGTGAAGAGGGCACGTGGTGTGGCGAGACCTTCGCCGACGACTTCGATGCCGCCGCGTACGAGCCGCGGTATCTCGGTTGCCGCCGGGCCGGCGGCGAGATAGCCGAGCCCGAGGGGCACGAGGGCGTCGTGGACTTCTTCGTGGTTCCTTCCGAGGTCGACCACGACCGAGCCCTGGGGGGGACGCCGTCGGCACAGCAGCTCCACCACCCGATCGGTGGGAGAGAGGGAGGCGCGGTCCGTCATGGATCGCTGTAGCTGAAGCGGTGCGCCGCGTACTCGTTGCCGACGAACTGCGCCACACGGTGATCTGGATCGATGGGCTCCGGCATGTCTCCGGCGTCGATCTTCGCCCGCAGCTCCGCGGCGATCCGTCGCTGGTAGCGCTCCGGTGAGGACTCGAGCGCCGCGAGGCGCGCGAGCGCAAGGTCTCTGCGGCTGTAGCGCCAGGGGAGCAGCACGTGGGCGCGCGCCGAGAATTCGAGCTCACGTTCACTGGGTCTGAGCCCGCCGTTGTCGTCGAGGCGCTTGTCGTGGAACACCCGAGCAGAGGGTCGGTGCACGACCCGCCAGCCGGCCAATCGTGCCCGCCAGGAGAAGTCGACGTCGTCGCCGTGGAGGAAGAACAGCTCCGTGTCGAACCCGTTCGTTGCTGCGACCACCTCGGCGCGCACGAGGACGCACGATCCCGATGCCCAGCTCGTGTCACCGGTGACCGGATCATGGGCCTTCGGATGTTCCAGGGGTAGCTGACGCGCCTCGACCACGCCGACGGAGCTGTCGGCGAGACCCCGGACGAGCTCGGTCACCAATCGTGGCGACGCGTAGGTGTCGGGGTTCATGACCAGCACGATGTCCGCGCGCGACTCCTGGAACAGCCGGTTGTGCCCGCCGGCCGATCCGAGGTTCTCGCCGAAGTGCAGGTAGTCCACGCTCGAGAACGGGTGTGGACCGTCGGGGAGGAAGTCTTCGGCTCGGTCGGAGAGCGGGTGCTCGGAGCTGTCGCCGATCGCGAGCTCGGTCGCGCAGACCGCGCCGCCGTCCAGTGCATGCTCGCAGGCCGCCACCACGCTGCTCGTGAAGCGCACAACGTCATCTCTCGCGTTGTGGAACAGGACGGTCTGCACGCGCAGCGTCGGCGCAGGACCACGAGCGTGCCCTTCGCTCACGGATCGGCAGCATAGCGGTGGTGATGCATCGTCCCTGCCCAGCGCACGCTCAGCGGTGACGCCACCAACCGGTGACGGCGCGCAGTGGTGCCGTGGCGCGCCAGCTGGTGGACTCGCGCATGTCGGTGAGCTGCATCTGGAGGTTCTCGCACGCCCGGGCGAGGACATCTCGTTCGTCGTGCAGTTCTACGAGCAGAGTGGCACTGTCGCAGTCGAGGAGCAGCGGCTCTTGGTCGAGCGCGAAGACGATCTCCTCTCGGGCTGGATCGGGCAGTGCGTCAGCGGCCACTGGGGTGGGATAGTGGGACGAGACGAGCTCTCTCGACGTGGTCGCTGAAAGGCCGCACAGCCGGACGCCGTCGATCACCAGCTTCCAATCGGTCGAGCCTTGGTCGAGCGCGACACCCATGTCCACGAAGATCGACCGCGGGAAGGCGAAGGCCGAAAGCGGCCCGGGGTCCGTCACGAGCATCCCGAGAAGGTGTGCACCCCGCTCGATTCCGGCATCGATCACGCGGCCCGGCGCGCGCGCGGCGGTCTGGATCAGCTCGCTCACCCAGTGCGGCTCGGTGACGTCGGCGGCGCCGAGGAAGGCGACATAGCGACCTCGGGCAACCTGGACGGCGAGCTCCTCGGGGCTGGTCCGCGGCGCGGGGCCCAGTGCCCTTTCTCGTGTCGCCGCAACATCGACCGTCACGACGCGCAGGCGCCCTTCCAGTGCCCTGTGGCGGCGCGTCAGCGCCTCTTCGAGATCGCCGGGGGTGCCGCGCATGGAGATGACCACTTCGAAGTCGCGAGAAGCTTGCATGCACAGCGAGGCCACGAGCGGCTCGAACGTGTCCAGCGCGCTCGACGCCGTGGGTCCGGCCAGCGGTACGAGCACGGAGAGAAAGGGGCGCTGGAGGTCATCGGAGTGGACGTCGGCCGCGAGCCCCGCGACGGCATCACTCGGGTGCTCGGAGGCACCGCGAGGCGAGTATGCCCGAACGAACTGGTTGGTCGTGCCACCGGGCGCGGCCGCTTCCCGTATCCGGCGGAGGAGCGCACCAACTGGCGTGCTGGCCAGCAGCGCCGGACAGTCGTCGGGAAAATGCTGATCGCTCTCGTCGAGCTCGAAGTCGTCGGCTTCGAGCTCGTTCCACCCGGTCGCCGCCATCGTCGACGACAGCGTCGACGGGGCGAAGAAGCGGACGTGCGTGACGTCGAGGAGACCCGTGGGCGTCACGTCCCAGCGGCCAAGGAGCAGCTTCACTGCGACGTCGCGGTGGGAGACGTTCGGGATGCTCACGACAAGTGGCACGCTTCCGTTCGACGACGCGTGCCGAAAGAGGGCGGTGAGCACTTCGATGGAGTTCGGGAGGTGCTCGATGCAGTCCAGCGCGACGAACGCCGCCAGGCGTCGTCCCGCGAGTGCCACGGCGAGGGCGTCGAGGAGCTGGACGGGTTCGCAGACGTTGGCGGTGAGGCCCTCGAAGCCGCGCGACTCGAGGGAGCGGAGGCCGGCGGCCTCGACGTCCACCCCGAGGTAGGTGAGCCCGAGGTCCCGAACCGGTTCGGCGATCGGGCCGAAGCCGCAACCGAGGTCCACGACCATCTCGCCGGTCGGGGCGCGCCATCGCTCGATGAGACCGACCGCGTGGGCGTAGGGCGTGCCGGGTCCGTACGAGAACCGGTATCTGTCGCCGACCGCGGACATCCTGCGGATGGTAGTGCGCGGGTGTGCTGCGGGCACCTCCCTGGAGTGCCGACGTGATGTGCATGCAGGTGGCAGGTGGCGCAGGACGCCATTGCGAGATGCCGGCCGCTGATGTGATGGCAGCGGCGTCGCCCTCGTTCGGGGGCGCAACAACGCCACCGTCCAGCGGGCTGTCCTCTCCTACACTCGTGCGGTGCGATCTGTGGACCCGGCAGACCTCGCGCTCGTCGACGCCTTCGTCCACTACCTGCGACGGCAGCTCGGAGGCGGCGAAGCGGACGTCGTGCATGTATCCAAGCCGGCCCGGGCGGTCCCGGCCCGTGCTGCGATCGTGGTCGACACGGGCGCAGGCGGGTGGCGGCGGACGGCGCTTCGGCTCAGAGGCCTTCGCCCGCAGTTCTCGGGCGTCGCCAGGGGCGCGGGCGGGTCGAGCGGGGTCCCCGTCACCATCTGGGATCGCTGGGACCGCCACCGGGTGGGGGAGCCGCCGGCGGGGTTCGAGGTCATGGCGATCATGACCACCTATAACGAGGCAGGCATCATCGACCAACAGCTCGACCGGATGACGGCAGCGGGGCTCCACGTCCACATGATCGACAACTGGTCGACGGACGACACCTGGGAGCGGGCGAAGGCCAAGGCGGCACACGCGCCCATCACGCTCGAGCGCTGGCCGGAGAATGGACCGTCGCGCTACTTCAGCCTGAGGGGGCTGCTCACCAAGGTCGAGCAGGTCGCGCATACCTGCGGCGCCGACTGGGTCATCCACCACGACGCCGACGAGATCCACGAGTCGCCGTGGCCGGACACCGACATGCGACACGCGTTGTGGGCGCTCGAGCAGTGGGGGTTCAATGCAGCCGACCACACCGGAGTGGACTTCCGGCCCGTCGACAACCGGTGGGGGTCCGGCGACGACCTTGCGACGTCCTTCGAATGGTTCGAGTTCCCGCCAATCCCCGCGTACTTCACGCTCGTCAGATGCTGGAAGCCACAGCCCTCGCCGGTCGACCTGGCGAACGCAGGCGGTCACGACGCGGTGTTCGAGGGCCGACGGATGTTCCCCTACAAGTTCCTCATCCGCCACTATCCGATTCGCTCCCAGGCGCACGGGGAGCGCAAGATCCTGCGCGAGCGAAAGGCGCGGTTCGACCCCGCCGAGCGGGCCAAGGGCTGGCATGTGCACTACGACCACTTCGATGAGGGCTCGAGCTTCCTTTGGGATCCCTCGGGACTGCACCGCTGGGAGGAGATCGACGAGCGTTACCTGCTCCAGCGGCTCAGTGGGGCTGGCCTCCCTGGCAACCCCCGCCCCGACGAGGCCGGTCCTGCAGCAGCAGCTGCAGTCGCCGCTGGAGCGCCCGCAGCACCCGGCCCGCCGCCCGCGGGCGGGGTGCGCTGAGCCGTCGAGGTGGCCAGTTGCCTGGGGCGCACTTGCGCGAGCCCGTGCCGGACCGGCAGCATCGAGCCGTCATGATGTCCGACGACCCCCGGCACACGCGCACCTACAGGACGGCCGTCGGCTCGCAGACGGTCGAGCTGCCGCTCGTACGCGTCGCGCCTGACGTCACGATCGCCCTGCTCATCTGCGTCGACCACGGCGTGGAGTTCTCCGCGCGTGCAGGCAAGGAGCTTGCTGAGCTCCTCACGGATGCCGAGCCCGAGGTCGTCGTGTCCGTCGCCACGATGGGGATTCCTCTCGCCATCGAGGTCACCCGCGGCCTAGGGCTCGACGACTACGTCATCTTGCACAAGACGCCCAAGATCCACCTCGGGGACACCTGGGTCGAGCCGGTGCGGTCGATCACGACGGGCGCGGACCAGACGCTCAGGCTGGACCCGGTGCGCGTGGACGCGGTGCGCGGTCGGCGGGTCGCTGTCGTCGACGACGTGGTCTCGACCGGCGCATCGCTCCGTGCGTCACTGAACCTGCTGCGGCGTGTCGGCGCCGAACCGGTGGTGGTCGGCGCCTTCCTGACCGAGGGCGAACAGTGGCGCCATGCGCTCGGAGACGATGCAGAGCTCGTGCGCGCCCTCGGCGCCATCCCGCTGTTCCACGACGCGCCCGGCGGAGGGCTCGTCGAAGATTGGGCGGGCGACGCAGGCTGAGGGGTACCGGGCAGCGAACTACTCGGTTGGTGCCGCGGCCAGCAGCTCGTCCTGGCGGTCCGCCTCTCTGCGCACCGCGACGCCGGCAAGCAGGAGGTACACGAGGCCGCCGACCCCGATCCCGAGGTAGATGCTGAAGTCGGCGCCTCCTGCGTTGCTCGTCACTTCGTTCAGCCAGGTTGGCAGGTGGAACGTGGCCGACAGGCCCGAGATCGCCGCGAACATCCCGACAAGCTGAGCGATGAGGGCGGGCCAGAAGAAGCCACCGTTGCGGTAGTAGAAGCTGTCGCGCCCCGTGCGCTGGAGCTGCTGGGGCAGGTACTTGAACCGCCGGAGTGCCCAGTCCACCAGGTAGATCGCGACCCATGGGGCGATCCAGACGATGACCACGTCGACGAAGTCGTGGAGGAACGAGGAGAACGACGTGCTCAGCACCGCGAAGATCGTGAACCCGAGGACGATCACCGAGTCGATCAGCACGGCCACATAGCGCTTGACTCTGAGGCCGAGCGCCTGGAGCGTGACACCGGAGGAGTAGAGGTCGAGGCCGTTGATCGCGAAGATCTGCAGGATCGCGAACACGAGGAACAGCACCACGAACCACGACGGGATGATGTGCTGGTGCGCCAAGGCGCTGAACGTTGTGCCTGTGACGCCGACACCCTTGATGAAGGTGTAGACGGCGGCACCGAGAAGCATCACTGCGATCTCCGGCAGCGCCGTGGAGACGAAGACCCAGCCGACGATCGAGGACTTCTTGGCATCCGGGCGGCAGTACCGGGAGTAGTCGTTCCCGCACTCGGTCCAGCCGAGGCCCGAGAGCGTGATCGTGAAGGCCAGTCCCGCCAAGTACGTCTCCCAGCTGGCGCCGTGCGCGACGCCCGTCGTGGTGGCGTGCGGGATGGCGAACGCGAGCAAGATCGCGAAGATCGCCAGGAACGGGAGCGTCAGCCAGCGAAGGACCTTCACGATCGTGGCGTGGCCGAGGAAGGGAAGGACACCCTGGATCACGACGGCCACGACGACGAAGATGATCTTCGCCGGGTCTCCGGCACTGAAGCCCGCCTTCGCGGCGAGTGCCATGCCGGCCAGGACGATCAGGAAGATGCCCTCGACTTCGAAGCCGAGCTGGGTGATCCAGTTGAAGAAGGCGATGATGCGCGATCCGTTGGGCCCGTATGCGGCACGGTTGGAGCCGAACACGGTCGTCCCGGCCTGCGGCCCTTGCAGGCTCGTCAGGCCGAGGATGAAGTACGACAAGTTGCCGAGCACGATGATCGACAGGGCCTGCCAGAACGTGAACCCGAAGGTCATCAAGATGGCGCCGTAGATGAAGTACTCGATCTGGACGCTCGCGCCGGCCCACATCCCGCCGACCGCACGCGGAGAGGCCCAGCGCTCGCTCAGCTTGATGTAGTCGACGCCGTGGGTCTCGATATGGAAGGCCTCGTCGGTCTCGGGTTCTTTCCCGATCGACGTGTTCTCCTCCAGAGCCGTGGTCATATGCCCCCCTCAGGTCAACCGGTCGCTCCGCACGATACGTGTCGCGCCGGCTCGCGTCTTCCGGAATCCTACGACGACTGTGTGGACCAGCGAGGGACCGTCGGGCGTCGCTTCGTGACGGCTGCTCTGCACGGACGCGCTCAGCTCGTCGAGGTGGAGGAGTTGGTGCCTGTAGGCGCCGGCATGTTCGTGCCCGACGTCCCGTTCGAGGGGGCCGCCCCACTTGCCGGCCCCGCTGTGGCGCCTTTCGCCGGAGGATCGGTGCTCGCGGATGTCGAGACCTGAGCAGGCGCCGCTGTGGCCGAGCTTGCTGTGGGCCGAGCGGGCGCCGCTGTGGCCGAGCTGACTGTGGGCTGACCGAGGGGGTCAAGGAAGACGACGGTGAGCGCTGCGGTGTCAGAGGGCTCGAGGACCTGGACTTCTGCGACGAAGTTCGGTGGCAGGCTCCAGGGGAGGCCGTCGGAGGGGCCGCTCGTTCCAGCGATCTGGGTGACCGAACCACGGAAGAGATAGTCGACCGCGCCCGACGTCGTGGGGCTAGCGCCTGTGGGGCCGCCGAAGGGACGCGAGACGAGCGAGCCGACGAGGCGCCACTCGTTTCCTGTCTGCGTGGTCATGTCGACGGCGAGGATCGAGCCGCCCTCCGCCAGGCAGGTACCGATCTTGACGTGGACCGGCGCGCTGGACCCCGCCGTCGCGTTCACCGAGGCTGTGCTCGAGAAGCTCGGTGAGGTGCTCTGTGACGTGAGCGGGACTGTGCCGGTGCTCAAGATTGCGTCGAGGACCGACGAGCTGAGTGGCGGCACGGATGTCGGCTTGGTGACCCCGGGGAACCCAGGAACCCCCGTGCAGCTGCCGATCGGCAACGTGAAGCCGTGTCCGCCGGCCACCGACGTCCCCGACGTGCTCGTGCTCGACGACCCGCTGCCCGACGACGTGCTCGTGCCCGACGACCCGCTGCCCGACGACGTGCTCGTGCTCGACGACCCGGTACCCGACGACGCGCTCGTGCCCGACGACGTGCTCGTGCCCGACGACGT
>JAJZMN010000058.1 GCA_021850345.1 Actinomycetes bacterium
TGAAACCGGCGTACCGGCCGCGTCGCGACCGCCTGGAGCACGCCGGACTCGACTTCGGCCGAGATCGCCGGAGACGAGATCGTCGACGCGCTGAGCGCCACGACGAAGCTGAACATGAACATGAACAGGATCAGTGCCTGCGGGAGTGACGCCGCAACCTCAGCGCTGCTCAGGCTTCGGCTGTGACTGAGGCGCTCGAAACCCCACGCGCTCAACCCCACCAAGGCGACGGTGATCGCCAAGAACGCGGCCACGAGCTTCCGCCGTACGGCCTCGCGGAACGTGAGTGCCGCGATGGTGACCGTCGGGCTCATCGTGCCTCCAGCAGTTCGAGGAAACGGTCCTCCAGCGTCTGATGCTCGGGGATCACCGCCTCCACGCGCCCTCCAGCCGCGACGACGGCGGCGACGAGGTCGGGCACCACCTCGGTAGCTGCACCCTCGAGCCGCAGCCACTCACCTTCGAGCGTCCAGGTCCCGAATCTCGCGTAACAGTGCCACCAGCCGTTGGGCAGGCCCGAGACTCGGAGCCGTACGCTGCGCCGCCCGAGGAGCTCTTCGAGCGTCCCGGTGGCGACCGTACGCCCCTGGTCGATAACCGTTACCCGGTCGCAGATCTGCTCTGCCTCTTCGAGAAGGTGGGTGTTCAAGAACACCGTGCTCCCCCGCTGCTTCAAGCCACGCACGATCTCGCGAACTTCGTGACGGCCCACCGGGTCGAGCGCGCTCGTCGGCTCGTCCAGTACGACGAGCTCCGGCTCGCCCAGCAACGCGACAGCCAGGCCCAGGCGCTGCTGCATCCCCTTGGAGAAGGAAGCCACCTTGTCGTCGCCACGACGTGCGAGCCCGACCGTGGCGAGCGCCTCGTCGGCGCACCGCTCCCGCCGCTTCAGGCGGAGCAGTTTCGCGTGAAGGCCGAGGACCTCTCGAGCGGTGAGCCAATGCTGGAATCGAAAGAGCTCGGGCAGGTAACCGATCCGGCGGCGAGTCTCGATGTCGCCAGCCGGCGAGCCGAGGACAAGTGCCTCACCGCTGGTCGGCCGGGCGAGGCCCAGCAGGAGCTTCACCGTCGTCGTCTTGCCTGCGCCGTTCGGGCCGAGGAACCCGAAGACCTCGCCACGCCGCACGGTCATCGACAGACCCCGCAGTGCGACCGTGTGTCGATAACGCTTGGCCAGGTCGACGGCGTGCACCGCTGGCGATGACGGCGAACCAGCCCGCAACTTCATTGTGGATGCGTCCATCGACGGCACCACGGCGGTCGGGGCACCGTCGGGTGTGGTGCGCTCAGCCCAACTGCCGAGCGACATCCATCACTTCCTGCTGGCCAACGAGCCCGCCCACCACCTGGACGACGTGGTCGTGCTCCCAGACGACGCCGCCAGCAGTGCCGTTGGCGAGCGAGAGGTAGACAGCGGGTGACCCGTCGACCGAGGTCGACGTCTGGGTCAAGCCGGGAGGCACTGGGACCGGGAGCACGTGCTCGAGGTTGCCGAGGAGGCGGACCTCCTGCGCGAGGGCTTGCGGGAACCCGCGCCGCGAGAGCGCGAACGCCTCGAGCTCTGCCGTGGTCGCGCCGGTCGACGTCGCCGTCGGTCGCTGCATGTCACCGACGACGAGCGCCGGGATCTGGCCGGATGTCGCAGTCACCTCGTTCGTTCCGCCGTACTCGGCGAGCAACGCGGGACCGAGGGACAATGTGAGCGTGCTCCCGGCGAGCGGCGGTCCCGCCTTCGCGTCGAAGGCCACGGTGACCCTGGACGCGGGTACCGCCACATACGTCGTGACCCTGCTGACCCCAGGGGGCAGTGAGGCAGGCAGCGCGATCGACATCCCCGCAACTGACTCGGCCGCCGGCGCCGATGCCGTGGTCACGGGCTTCGGTCGGTCGGACCATCGGAAGGTGCCATAGGACCAGGTACCTGACCGTGGAGCCGTCGCTGCAGCCCCTAGGACGCTCGAGAGACCCTGGAGGCCCGCGTTGGAGAGAGGAAGCGGCGCCACGTGGGTTGGAGAGAACACGACCGTCAGCGTGGCCGCAGCGGCGACACCGGCAGCCAGCAGGCCGGAGGCAACCGCGACGCCCGTCGACGTGACCAAACGGCGAGAGCGGACGCGCCCCGGCACCCGTCGCGACGGCGCGCGGCCTGGCTGGTTCACCTGGTGCCAGGCGGTCTCGACGTCGGGCACGGCCTGTGGGCGGACGAGCAGCCCGCGTGCCGTGCCAGCGTCGGCCAGCACCTCCACCCGGCGCGCCTGACAACGTCCGCAGTGGTCGAGGTGGTCGATGTCATGGTCGGTCACCGCGAAGGGTTCGTCGACGAGCCGGCGCAGCACCCCATCACGAACGTGGCGCATCCTTCTCCACCTCCTTGCGTAACGCAGCTTCGGCGCGGCGAAGCATCGTGCCGACCGCACCTACGCTCACGCCCATTGCCTCGGCCACTTCGGCATAGCCGAGACCGCTGTGTCTGAGCACCAGCACCATTGCGGCGCGCGCTGGGAGTCGAGACAGCGCCACGCGCACACGGGCGCCGTCCTCTCGCTCGAGTACGAACTCCTCGGGACCTGCTTGTGCGTGGTCCGTGCGGGCCCGACGGTGCCGGTCCTCGAGCCGGCGTCGGTCTCGCAGCGCATTCAACGCAAGGTGTGCCGCGGCGGTTTTGACCCAGGCCACCGCGTGATCTGAATCACCAGGGTCGTTGAATCGGCGCCGCGCGGCGATCATCGCGTCCTGCGCGATGTCCTCTGCGAGATGAGCATCGCGCAGCACGTTCGTGGCGATCCGCACTGCGACGGGGTACTCCGAGCGGAAGAAGTCCTCGAAACCCCCAGGCGCCGACGTCTGGATGTCTCGCACGACTGCCTCCACGGTCATCACCTCCTACGCACCACCGGAGACCGAGATGTGACGCGGCGACACTCGGTGCTCGTGTCCCCAGCCTTGCAGCGATGACATCCAGCGTGCCCGCGCCCTCGAGCGGCGAATCCGACGTGCCGGACAAGACCCTCCGACGTCGATGGCGCCAGCTGGCCAGCAGCCGTTGCCGGTCATCGCGAGACGCTCGGCATCGGCTCTCCCATCGGCTCGCGACGTACCCGGTGTCCAGGTGGCCTCCGCTTTCGCATACCGCCTGTCCGCGAGACGAGAATGGATCTGGCCGGCCCGATCGGCCCGCGGCGGGAACCTGGACAGGAGGACGACGTGAAGTACGTGAAGCTTGGCCGGACGGGTCTCGAAGTGTCGCGCATCTGCCTGGGTTGCATGAGCTACGGCGATGCCTCGCGTGGCGGCCATCAGTGGGTGCTGGACGAAGATGCGAGCCGGCCGTTCATAAAGAAGGCACTCGAATCAGGCGTCAACTTCTTCGACACCGCGAACGTCTATTCGCTCGGCTCCAGCGAGGAGTTCTTGGGACGCGCGCTCCGCGACTTCTCCAACCGAGACGAGGTGGTCGTGGCCACCAAGGTGAACGGGAAGATGCGTGAGGGCCCGAACGGCTCTGGCTTGTCCCGCAAAGCGATCCTCTCCGAGGTTGACCACAGCCTCGAACGTCTCGGGACCGACTACATCGACTTGTACCAGATCCACCGACTCGACCCTCGTACGCCGATCGACGAGGTCCTCGAGGCGCTCGACGACGTCGTGCGCGCAGGCAAAGTGCGCTACATCGGAGCGTCTTCCATGTACGCCTGGCAGTTCGCCAAGGCCCTCTACACCGCAGATACCCACGGGTGGCGCCGCTTCGTGAGCATGCAGAATCACTACAACCTGCTCTATCGCGAAGAGGAGCGCGAGATGCTGCCACTGTGCGCCGATCAAGGCGTCGGCGTCATCCCGTGGAGCCCGCTCGCCCGTGGTCGTCTCACCCGGGAATGGGAGGTGACGACCACTCGCGCGGAGACCGATGCGATGCTGCCCCACCTCTATCGTGACTCCGACCGGACGATCGTCGAGCGCGTGGGCGAGGTTGCCGCAGCGAGAGGAGTTTCGAGAGCTCAGGTAGCGCTGGCGTGGGCGCTGGCGAACCCCGTCGTCACCTCCCCCGTCATCGGGGCGACGAAGCTCACCCACCTCGATGACGCGCTGGCGGCGGTGGACATCGAGCTGAGCGACGATGAGCTGAACCGGCTAGAGGAGCCTTACGAACCGCATGCGGTCGTGGGCTTCGACATCCCGAGGGTCCGGGGTCGCCGGGCCAGGGACTGACGGATCCGGAGTCTGACGGATCCGGAGACCGGGCGACGGCGATGCGACTCGGCTGATCGCGATGCAGGCCGCCGCGTCGAGCCCTTCGACATCCGAGGACCACGCGTCCGGACGAACCAGGCCGACTTCACCATCGAGACGGTGACGGCGGACCGCCTGCACCGCCCGAGTCGAAAAGTGTTCGGCTGGCGGCACTGGTGGCTGACGCGCACCTATGAGCGGCTGTGACCGCCCGCCACCACGTGGTCGGCCATCGGCACCCTCGCTTCGCTGCCCGACCACTCGACCGCTCAGCCGCGTTGGCGGAATGACGGAGAACGATGCCCTGCTCGCCGGTGCCCAACCGCACCCCTGTCCCCAGTCCCCGTCGCTCATGGTTTCGCCGGTCCCGGCACCTCAGGACCGGCGAACGTCACGCCACGTACTCGCTCCGATCGACGAGGTGGGCCACCTGCTCGTGCCTGAGGGCACGCGCGGCGTTCTCGGCGGCCTCACGAGCGGCGTGCACGAACGATGGCGCGGTCATCCCGGAGTTGTGCGGTGAGCCGAGGACGTTCTCCAACTCGACGAACGGGAAGCGTGGCGAGAAGCCTTCCCCGTCACGGGGCTCTTCCCACCAGGTGTCGATGCCGACCTGGAATGTCCGATGCGCGACCAAATGCTCGTAGAGGGCTGCCTCGTCGACGATCGCGCCGCGCGCGACGTTCACCAAGATCGCGTCACGCTTCATGACCGAGAGCTCACGCGCTCCGATGAGGCCGCGAGTTCGGCGCGTCAGGGGAACGGAGAGCACGACGACGTCGGCGAACGCGAGTGCCTCGTCGAGGTCGTCCAGCGTGCCCACCCACTCGACCATCTCCTCGGGGTCGCCTGAGCGGGTGATGGCCGAGATCCGGGCGCCAAGGGACCTGAACAGCTTCGCGGTCGCCTTGCCGATGCCGCCGTAGCCCACAACGCACACCACCGAGCCACGGATCTCGCGGTTGACACTGTGCTGGTCGAAGATCCCCGCCTGCAGCTGGGCGTGGCGCTGCGAGAGGTGCTTGGCAAGCGCGAGTGACATAGCCAGCACGTGCTCGGCCATCGGGCCGGCATATGCACCGGCGTTGGACGCCAGCGGGACTCCTGCAGGGACGCGGTCCAACGGCACCTGATCGACGCCGGCGGAGAGGAGCTGCACCAGCCGCGCACCGCTGAGCCGGGCGAACTCTTCGGACCCTTGCAGCTCGACGCCGAGCATCCATCCCATGACCACTTCAGCAGAGTCCAACGCGGCAGGCCGCGCATCATCTGCGAGGTCTACAAGGTAGCGAACGTCCGCCAGAGAGCCGATCGCCTCGGAGATCGCCGCCCGGACGGCGTCCGACGCAGGGAAGGTGACGAGCACGCTCGAGTCGACCACGGATCAAGACCTCCAGGCGTTCCAAGGTGGGCGGACACGAGGACCGGGGCATGAAGGGCCCTTGGTTCAACACGACACCCTCGAGCCTCCACCGATCGGCGCCGCGGGAAGGTCCCGACGACGGCCTTGCCATCGATCCAGTGCCCGATATCGTTCATGGGCGTCGGCCACATTACCGCTGAGTCGTCGATACTTCTTACGAACTCGCACTCAGACGGGGCCCGAGATCACGATCCAGTGGTGGCACGTTGGTTCGAAATGGCGGGCCCACGTGCGACCGGTCGTAGCCTTGGAGGTGATGGAGGGTCTCGAGATCATCGGGCTGCGCCGGCGCTTCGGCACAGTCGTCGCACTCGACGACCTGTCGTTCCAGGTCCCTTCGGGCCAGGTGACCGGCTTCCTCGGACCCAACGGTGCGGGCAAGACCACGACCATGCGTGCTGTCTTCGGGCTCACCGATCTCGACGGCGGCACTGTACGTTGGCGCGGCGCTCCGGTGGGAATACCAGAGCGCCGGACGTTCGGTTACATGCCTGAAGAGCGCGGCCTCTACCCGAACATGCCGGTCGGCAAGCAGATCGAGTATCTCGGTCGCCTCCACGGGCTGTCGCGCGCAGTGGCAGCGAGTGCCACGGCGCGCTGGCTGGAACGACTCGACGTCTCAGACCGAGCGAATACAAAGGTCGGCGCCCTCTCCCACGGCAACCAACAGCGGGTGCAGCTCGCTGCCGCGCTCGTGCACGACCCGCAGCTCCTCGTCCTCGACGAGCCACTGGCAGGCCTGGACCCCACAGGCGTCGACGCGATCGGCGCAGTGCTCGTCGAGAGAGCCCGCGCCGGGTGCTGCGTCATCTTCTCGAGCCACCAGCTCGACCTGGTCGAACACCTCTGTGAGTCCGTGGTGATCATCGACCATGGCCATCGAGTCGCAGAGGGTTCGGTCGACGAATTGGCAACCGCCGGCGCTCGCCGACTGGCGGTGCGGGTCGAAGGCGACCACGACGGGGCGTGGGCCAAAGCCATTGCGGGGACGACGATCTCGGAGGTGCGCGGAGGCCAAGTGCGCCTGGTCCTCGACGACGGTGTCGACAGCGACACCATCCTCGAGGCCGCACGCAGAGCCGGACGCGTCAGCGAATACGTCTTCCAGCGTCGGAAGCTGTCCGAGGTCTTCCGAGAAGCGCTGGCGCGGTGAAAGCCCTACCCGTCGTCGTGCTCGTCACGGCAGTCGCACTCGCGATCCTGCGCCGTCGGCGGAGGCGTGGCCGAACCCGCCTCGGGCAGCCGGCACGATCCACGCGCGAGCACTCCGTGCTCTTTGGAGACACCGGGCTCGTCGCCGCACGAGAGATCCGCGAGCGCCTTCGTGGACGCTTTCTCCGAGTCGTCACCCTCGTCCTCCTCGTCATCGTCGGAGCAGCGATCGTGGTCCCGACGTTCGCGCGCTCCTCGACGCCCCACATGCGTATTGGCGTGGTCGCGCCCCTGACAGCCGACCTACGCGTCGCGGCAGTGCGAGCTGGGCGCCACGTCGGCATGACCGTCCAGCTCGTCGACGAACCGAATGTCGCTCGTGCTCGGTCCCAATTGCGCGACCGGCACGTCGTCGCGGTCATCGATGGCAACCGGACCGTGATCGTCGAAACACCGCTGGACTCTTCTGCCACCACAGCAACCACGCAGCTGGTGCGGGCGGTAGCGTCGTCGATCGGGATCGCTGATGCCCTGCACGCTGCGCGGCTCAGCCCAGCGCAGGCCGCGACCGTGTCGGAAGCCCGCCCGCTCCCGATCGAAAGCGTCTCTCGCAACACCGGCCGTACGACGGCGCGTGCGACGTCGATCATCGGCGTGGTCCTGATCTTCATCATGCTGAGCCAGTACCTCACCTGGACCCTCATGGGCGTCACGGAGGAGAAGTCGAGCCGCGTCGTCGAAGTCCTGCTTGCCACCGTCCGGCCGGTCCAGCTGCTCGCGGGCAAGGTGCTCGGCATCGGTGCTGTCGCTATGGCCCAGGCATGCCTGGTCGTCGCATTCGCACTCGTGCTTGCAGAGGCAGTGGGATCGAGCGTGCTCCACGGCACCTCTCCGGCGGTCATGGCTGCCTCCCTCGCCTGGCTGGTGCTCGGCTACGCCTTCTACTCGTGGGTGTATGCCGCCGCAGGATCGATGGTCGAACGCCAAGACCAAGTGCAGAGCCTGGCGCTGCCGTTGAGCGTGCCGCTGATCGTTGGGTATGTCGTGGCGCTGATCTCGGCGAGCGCCGCACATCCGTCGCTGCTCCTCGAGGTGCTCGCCTTCTTGCCACCGACGGCACCGTTCGCCATGCCAACGCTCGTCGCGACGGGTACCGCCACCTGGTGGTGGTTCACGCTCTCGGCATGCATCAGCGTGCTCTGCACCATCGGCATGGCTCACTTGGCTGGCGGCGTGTACCGACGCGCCGTGTTGCGTACGGGTCGGGTCGTGAGCATCAAGGAGCTCATCTCGCTTCTTCGCTGACACCGTTGGCCGCGCGGCATTGCTCGCTCCTTGTGCCCCTGCGGCACCGCTGACGTATCCGGTTTCGGAGGGGCCGCCAACGCGGAGTCCATGGCAAGTCGACCTTCTCCACGAGCACCTGGGCCGCCCGTGACCGACGCATCGAGCACACCCGATCGGGGACCACGCGACGACGGCAAGGACCTCGCGAACTCCGCTGTCGCCACCGAGGCGCCACCGGCGATACGACACGTCCACCTCCCCCTTTGCAGCGGACGTGCCGAGGCAAGAAATCCCGCTGATAGCGTCG
>JAJZMN010000095.1 GCA_021850345.1 Actinomycetes bacterium
CGCCCACACCCTCGGCGTCCACCACCGAACGGCCTGGGCGATGCTGCAGCGCTTCGCGGTGGCGATGGTCCGGGCAGAGCGCGAGCTCGTCTCCGGCGATGTCGAGGGCGAGGAGACCCTCGTCGGCGGGGTCGACGTGCCCGTGTCGAGCCGGTATCCGGAGGTGGGGCCTCGGCGCTGGCTCGCCGTCGCCCGCCGGTCCCGGTCCCGGGTGGGCGCGGGGAAGCGGCCTGTGCGCAGAAGGCGATCGGTTCGCAGCAAGGTCTGATTGGGCGGGAAGGTCAGCCCCCATGCGATGGCATAAGACGGCGTTGGGCCACCACAGGCCGAGAACCGCGAAGAGCGCCTCGTCGACTTCCCGGATCGCCTCGGGACGACGGTGTCCGAAAAGCTCGCCATGGGGCCGCACGTCAACGGCGCCGATCTGTTCGACGAGTACCTGGGTGGTCACCCCGGCCATCTCGGCCTTCGGACGGAAGGAGGCGGCGCGGGCGCTACGCGGGGTCGGGGCGATGACCACGACCGAACGCGGCAGGAACTCCTCGGTCTGCACGACGACGTCAAAGCGGTCGCGGTGTCGTTCGTGGCCGACACCGCGCGGTAGGCGAAAAGCGGTAGGGGTCAGCGCGCAGCACGGAAGGACTCCGTCAGCTCGGCAACCGCGAGCATCTCTTCGCGCTCACGCCCGTCCGCCTCCACTGCGGCGACTTCGGCCGCGAGCTCCTTGCTGCGGCGCCGGGCGCGGACGTCCGCGAGCAGGGCAACACGAATCGCCTCGGACTGCGTCGAACCGGCGGGCTCCGGTGCTCTGAGGGCCCTGTCGGCCTCGTCATCGAGTTGGCCGGAGATCGCCCGTGCCGCCACTAGCGGTGTATCACGATGTGCGAGAAGAGGGCGGAATCACCCACCCAAGTCACACCTTCTGGCGAACTCAGAAGGCGATGAGGGCCCGCGCGGCCTCGACGATGTCCTCGGTCTGGGGCAGAATCGCCCGCTCGAGCCCGGGTTCGTAGGGGACCCACGCGTCGAGCGCACCGACGCGGCGCACCGGCGCGTCGAGGAGGGTGAAGCATTCGTCCGCCGCGAACGCGGCGATCTCGGCCCCGAAGCCGGAGGTGAGGACGTCCTCATGGACCACGAGGAGGCGACCGGTACGCGCCAGTGAGGCGGCAACCGCCTCGCGGTCGAAGGGCGCGAGCGTCCTCAGGTCGAGGACCTCGGCTTCGACTCCCTCGGCCGCGAGCTGCTCCGCGGCGAGAAGCGAGCGGCGCACGGTCGCGCCCCAGGTCACGACCGTGAGGTCCTCGCCGGGCCGGACGATCGCCGCGCACCCGAAGGGCAGAACGAAGCCCGGCTCGGGGTAGGGGTCCATCGCGTAGCGCTGGCGGAGCAGATGCTTGTGCTCGAGGAACAGCACGGGGTCCTCGTAGCGCAGCGCGCCGCGCAGCAGGCCCACGGCGTCGCGGGCCCGTGAAGGGAACGCGACGAGCAGGCCGGGAGTGTGGGTGAAGATCGACTCACCGCACTGGGAGTGCCAGATCGCCCCGCCGGAGATGTAGCCGCCGATCGCGCAGCGCAGAACGACCGGCGCGGAGAAGGCGCCGTTTGAGCGCCAGCGCATCGTCGCCATCTCCGAGCGGATCTGCTGCATGGCGGTCCAGATGTAGTCGAAGAACTGGATCTCGGGGATCGGGCGAAGCCCGCGCAGCGCCTGGCCGACCGCGCGCCCGACGATGTTCGCCTCGGCGAGGGGGGTGTTGTAACAGCGGTCCTCCCCGAAGCTTCGCTGGAGGCCGAGCGTGGTCCCGAAGACGCCGCCGAGGCCGTCGAGCTCGTTGAGGAGCGCGGGATCGGCGTCGGCGACGTCCTCTCCGAAGACCCGGATGCGCTCGTCGGCCGCCAACGCCTCGTGCAACGCGCGCCGGATCGCCTCACCGAAGTGCACGGGCGTGCCTTCGGCCGACGGCTCAGCCGCCGGACGGGGAAAAGAGACGCTCGAGACGACGTGTGCGCGCGCGGTCGCCGGGTCAGGCCGGCGCGCCACGAGCGCGCGCGTCGCCGCTTCGAGGGCCAGGGCGCGCACCTCGGCCCGCAGCTCCTCGACCTCCTCGGGGCTCAGTACTCCGGCGCCGACGAGTTCGTGCTCGAGGCGGGCGATGGGATCCCGGGCGGCATCTCTTTCGATCTCGGCCGCGGGACGGTAGCGGGACTGGCTGTCGGAGGAGGAGTGCGAGTTGGGCCGGGTGACGTCCGCGTGGAGAAGGGCCGGTCCCGCTCCGCTGCGCGCCCGGGACACCGCGGCCTCGGCCGCCCGGCGGCTCGCGAAGTAGTCCCCGCCGTCGAAGCGCTGGACGCGCAGTCCGGGGAACGAGGAGACGAGCTCGGAGATCGGTGCCGGCGCCTGGTCGCGTGCGGGCACGGAGATCGCGTAGCCGTTGTCGGCGACGAGGTAGACGACCGGGAGGCGAAGGCGCGCCGCCGTGTTCAGGCTCTCCCAGAACTCCCCCTCGGAGGTCGCCCCTTCGCCGAGCGAGACGTAGGTCACCTCGTCGCTCTCGGCCGCGACGCCCCGCAGGTGGCGGCGCACCGCGTACCGCCCGGCCTCGGCGCAGCCGACGGCCGGAAGGCACTGACTCCCCGTTGGGCTCGACTGGCTCACGATGTGCAGCGCCGGCCAGCCCCAGTGCGCGGGCATCTGGCGCCCGCCCGACGCGGGGTCCTCGGCGGCACCGACCGCGCCGAGGAAGATGTCGCCCGGCGGGACGCCGAGCGCGAGCACCAGCGCCAGGTCGCGGTAGTAGGGGAAGAACCAGTCGTATCCGGGTCGAAGCGAGCGCGCGAGGGCGCTGAGCAGGGCCTCGTGGCCGGCACCCGCGATTTGGAAGTAGGTCCGGCCCTGCTTGTGGATGATCATCTGGCGCTCGTCGACCGCCCGGGCGAGCAGGGCGTTGCGGAAGTCCGCGCGCAGCTCGTCGACGGGGACGCCCCGAAAGCTCGGGCGCGCGAGCGGCTCGTGCGGGCGGGGCACCACGGTCGGGTCCCCCGGGGCGGGCGGAAGGACGGTCACCGGGTCGTCCGCTTGTCGCTCGTGGTCGCGCCTGTGCGCACGCACGGGGCCTTTCTCGTCGGCGCCTACTCGGCGCGGCTTCGTCCTAGGGCGGTCGCCCCAGCCTCGCCTGCGCGGCGGGGGCCGGGCAACCGCCGACGCACTACAGTAGGGTGCGGCGTAGGGGGAAGGAGGACCAGGTGCACACGGGTCTGGTAGCAGAGATCTTCGGTCCGGACGGGCTCATCCTCATCGCGGTGGTGGTGGTGGTCCTGCTCTTCGGCGGTTCGCAGCTGCCGAAGCTGGCACGCGGCCTCGGCAGTGCCTCGCACGAGTTCAAGAAGGGTGTCGAGCAGGGCGAGAGCAAGGCGGCCGCCGTCGACGCGGGGCGCGAGGCCGACAAGAGCTGATCACCGCGGCGGCACGCGCCCGGCCGGGGCGCACCCCCCGGGTGCCCGGTTGGCCCCGGCCTAAGGGCTCTGGCTAGTCTCGCCGACGTGATCTCTGGAGACGCCCCCCCTAGTCTCGGCACGCCGAGCGGGGCAGCCGGGACGCCCCCCCCGCGCCGCTCCGCGACGCGCCGCATCCTCGTCCCGGTCGCCCTGCTCGCGGGCGCGGTCGCGCTCGGCGGCTGCAACTCCCCGACGTTCTTCGCCTTCCGGGGCGCCACGACCCAGGGCCACGACATCTTCAAGCTCTGGTCAGGGATGATGATCGCCGGCGTCATCGTCGCGATCCTCGTCTGGGCGCTGATCTTCTGGGCGGTCTTCCGTTACCGGCGCAGCCGCGTCGGCCCGCGGATCCCGCGCCAGTTCCACTCGAACATCCCGATCGAGATCATCTACACGACGATCCCGGTCCTGATCGTCGCCGGCATCTTCTGGGCGACGGTGGTCACCGAGAACAACGTCGACACCGTGGTGAAGAACCCGGCCGAGATCGTCCACGTCACGGCCTACCGATGGGGCTGGCGCTTCGCCTACTTCAGCGGTTCCGGCGCGGACCAGCACGTGCTCGTGCAGACCTCCGGCACGCCGAGCGGCGCCGCGCTGCCGGTGACCTCCAGTGCGTATCCCCAGCTCGTGCTCCCGGTGAACGCGACGGCGCGGATCGACCTCGTCTCCGCCGACGTTGTGCACGAGATGTGGGTCCCGGCCTTCGACTTCGGTCGCTACGCGCTGCCCGGGCACGAGAACACCTGGGACTTCACGCCGAACACGCTGGGGGTCTTCCGCGGCCAGTGTGCCGAGTACTGCGGTCTGTACCACGCGGAGATGCTCTTCAGCGTCAAAGTCGTCCCCGACGCGCAGTTCCAGCAGTGGCTGAGCGCGCACTCCTCGTCCCCGAAGGGAGGAGCCGTCTCATGACCGTCCTCGTCGAGCGTCCACACGGTGGCGTCGCCCACCCCGAGGAGGAGCACGGACCGACCGGCATCCTCAAGTGGCTCACCAGCACGGACCACAAGGTCATCGGCAAGAGCTACACGGTCACCTCGCTCGTCTTCTTCCTGATGGCCGGGGTGATGGCGATGCTGATCCGCACCCAGCTCGCCGCCGCCAACAACACCGTGGTGTCCCAGCACACCTACAACGAGCTGTTCACCATGCACGGGAGCTTGATGCTCTACCTCTTCGCGGGACCGTTCGCCTTCGGCGGCATCGCGAACTACATCATCCCGCTGCAGATCGGCGCGCCGGACATGGCCTTCCCGCGTCTCAACGCCCTGTCGTACTGGCTCTATCTCACCGGCGGGCTGACCATGATCGGCGGCTTCCTCACCGTGAGCGGGGCCGCGGACTTCGGCTGGGTCGCCTACGCGCCACTCTCGGACGCGGTGAACTCGCCGGGCGCGGGACCCGACATGTGGATCGTCGCGCTCGCGCTCACCGGGTTCTCGGCCATCTTCACCGCCGTCAACCTCATCACGACGATCTTCTACCTGCGCGCGCCCGGGCTGACGATGTTTCGCCTGCCGATCTTCACGTGGAACATGCTCGTCACGGCGATCCTCATCCTCGTCGCCTTCCCCGTGCTCACCGCTGCGGTCATCTTGTTGTGGGCCGACCGGCACCTCGGCGCGCACATCTACACGGTCTCGGGTGGCGGCGTGCCGGTGCTGTGGCAGAACCTGTTCTGGTTCTTCGGCCACCCCGAGGTCTACATCCTGGCCCTGCCGTACTTCGGCATGGTCACCGAGATCTTCGCGGTGTTCTCCCGCAAGCCGACCTTCGGCTACCGCGGGATGGTCTTCGCGACGATCACGATCGGGGCGCTCTCGACGGCGGTGTGGGCGCACCACATGTTCACGACCGGCGTCGTCCTGCTGCCGTTCTTCAGCCTGACCTCGTACCTCATCGCAGTGCCCACCGGGATCAAGTTCTTCAACTGGATCGGGACGATGTGGCGGGGCTCACTGCACTTCTCGACGCCGATGCTCTACGCGATCGGCTTCCTCGTCGTCTTCCTCTTCGGCGGGGTTTCCGGCGTCATGCTCGCCTCGCCCCCGGTCGACTTCTACGTGCACGACACCTACTTCGTCGTCGCGCACTTCCACGAGGTGCTGTTCGGCTCCGCGGTCTTCGGTGGCTTCGGGGGCCTCTACTACTGGTACCCGAAGATCACCGGGCGGATGCTGCGCGAGAGCCTCGGCAAGCTGAGCGTGCTCTTCATGTTCGTCGGCTTCTGGGTGACCTTCATCCCCCAGTACATCCTCGGCCTGAAGGGGATGCCTCGGCGGATCCCCGTCTACAGCCTCTCGACGGGATGGCAGGGGCTGAACCGGGTGTCGACGATCGGCGCGTATCTGCTCTTCATCGCCGTCGCCTTCACCGTCGTGAACTTCTGGGTCTCCTGGCGCAAGCCCGTCGTCGCCGGTGGGAACCCCTGGGACGGCCACACCCTGGAGTGGGCGGCCGCCTCGCCCCCGGTGCACCACAACTTCACCTGGCTACCGCCGGTCCGCTCGGAGCGGCCCGTGTGGGACTTCAACCACCCCGAGCACACGACCTTCGGCCATGACCACGCACCGGCCGCCGTCGGGGCCGCGGACGGCGCAGAGGCCGCACCGTGAGGGTCGAGGCCAAGGTCCTGCTCGTCCTGGCGGCCTTCGCGATCGTCATCACGCCCGTCTACTGGTTCACCTCCTATGACGACGGCGGGGCGATCATGCTCCTCGCGTTCGGCCTGCTCGGCCTGCTGCCCGGCAGCTACTACTACTGGTGGTCGCGCCGGATGCTCCCGCGTCCTGAAGACCGCGCGGACGCTCGACCCGCGGACTCGAGCGGGGTCATCGGCGCCTTCCCGGGGTCGAGCATCTGGCCCTTCGTGCTCGGCATCGGCGCGGCGTTCATCGCGATCGCCCTCGTCTTCGGCGCTTGGACAGCGCTGTTTGGCGGGGTGCTCGTCATCACCGCCGTCATCGGGGTGATCGTCGAGAGCCGCCGCGGCGGCGCCTACTGACCCCCCGGTCCGTCGCGCCCCCGGGCGCTCTCCCGGCGGACGAAGCGCACGACCGCGACGACGAGGACCCCGAGCAGAACGAGGAAGACGGCGAAGCCGGCCACGAAGCCGGCGACGGACGCAATCACGGCGCGAGCTCCCGAAAGCGGACGAGCCCCTCCTGGGAGACGCTCGCCACGAGGTCGCCACCGCCGGCGTACAGACGTCCCTGGGCGAAGCCCCGGGCACCGCTCGCCGTCGGGCTGTGCTGGTCGTAGAGGAGCCACTCGTCGGCGCGGAAGGGCCGGTGGAACCACATGCAGTGGTCCAGGCTCGCGCCGAGGAACTCCGGGCCCCAGGGGTTGAGCCCGTGGCGCTGGACGACCGTGTCGACCAGGGTCAAGTCAGACGCGAAGGTCACGAGCGCCGCGTGCAGGAGGGGGTCGTCGGGCAGGCGCTCGCCGAAGCGCAGCCAAAGCTGCTCGCGCTCCCCGCCGGCACCGAGGTCCGGCCGGCGCCAGGGCAGCTCGGTGACGAAGCGGAACTCGAGCCCTGCCGCGTTGCGGAAGTGGACGGGCAGCTCGGCCTGCTCCGCCGGGGCGAGCGGGGCGATCGTGTCGGGGATCGGCACCCCGGGGGGTGGGTCCTGGTGCTCGATCCCGCGTTCGCCGCCACGGTGGAACGAGCAGTGCAGATTGAAGATCGCGCGCCCGTGCTGGATCGCGACGACGCGCCGGGTCGTGAAGGAGCGGCCGTCGCGGATGCGGTCGACCTCGTAGACGATGGGGATGCTGGGATCGCCCGGGCGCAGGAAGTAGGAGTGCAGCGAGTGGACCGTGCCGGCTTCGACGGTCCGGCCCGCCGCGACGAGTGCCTGGGCCGCGACCTGGCCCCCGAAGACTCGCTGGACCGGCCCCTTGGGGCTCTCGCCGCGGAAGAGGTTCACCTCGATCACCTCGAGATCGAGCAGGTCGAGCAGCGCCGCGGTGTCCGGTCCCACGACCCGAAGCTACACTGGCACGATCATGCCCGGTTCGGAGCTGCCCACCGCCGGAAGGCAGGTCGGATCAGCCTGGATCCGGCGCTTTGTCGCGAGCGCGCACTTCGCGAAGCTCTGGCGCTACGGCGCGGTCTCGGTGATCACGACCGTGCTCACCCTCGTCCTGCTCTACATCTTCTGGCGGGGACTCGAGGTCGGCGGCAAGGCGGGCGTCACCTTGGCGGGGATCCACGTGAGCTCGCCCGAGCTCGCGAACGTCCTCGCGACGGGCATCAGCACGATCCCCTCCTACACCCTCAACAGGAAGTGGGCCTGGGGCAAGAGCGGCAAGTCGCACGTCTGGCGCGAGGTCGTGCCGTTCTGGGTGATCGCGATCGTCAGCCTCGTGCTGTCGACCTACGTCGTCGGCTTCGCGAGCCGGGAGGCCGTCCACCTCTCGCACCGGCGCGAGGTGCAGACGATCCTCGGCGAGATCGGCAACCTCGTCACCTACGGCGCGATGTGGATCGCGAAGTACGCGCTGTTCAACAGGCTGCTGTTCCAAGGTGGCGAGCGCACCGGCCGGGAGACGGGGACGGCGCAGCGCCGCTCGCCGGCGCACCTGCGTGCGCGGACCTCCCCTCGCCGCGCGCTTCGCCCGCTCGCCCCGTCGCCGGCGGCGAGCGCACGCCCGGGCCGCACCGAGCGTTCAGGGGGCGCCGACCTCCTCGGCGGTGCGGCGGTCGAGTCCGCGGCCGACGCCGGCTGAGGCCGCCGGGCGCGCCCTGCGCCGCCGGGTCCGGCTGCCGAGCGCCGCCACTTCACCCAGGGCTCC
>JAJZMN010000113.1 GCA_021850345.1 Actinomycetes bacterium
GATCTAATAGCGGGCCAGGTTCTTCTCGGGCTTGGTCGCGGGAGTCTGTGCCGCGAGCCGTGGGGGCGCGGGGGATTTCGGCGGCAGGACTGACCGCGCGAACTTGTCGGGCAGAAATGTGAGCGCTAACGTCGACGCCTGGGGGCTAAGGAGGGGGGAGGTGGCGCCACTGGAGAGATGAGGGGGTCGCAGGCGTCGCCACCGTGCACGCATTGCATTGGTGCGAGGTTGCAGCGGGTCATGGTCGCGTTGGCGCGCGTTGTCGTGTGGCGCGGGCCCGGGGCATCGAGGCGAATTTGGGTAGCGGCGCAGCTGGTCCCACGTGTGGTCTTGTGACGTAACGGCGACCGCGAAGCGTCGTCGAACTCATCCACTGTCGGCACGACTAACAAGGCGCACTTCTGCACAACTTGCAGAAGACGAGGTGTAGCGGGGACTGAGGCGGGCGAATTGCGCCGTGCAGAGTCTGTTCGCGCACTGTCCAAGCGGATTCCCGCCCGCAGTCGTTCTGTAGCGTGTGACGGTGGCTCAATCAGGGGTCTTCTTGAGAGGAGCGTCTCGATCGATGCCGAACTATGACGAGAACGAAGTCAGCACAGAGCAGTTCGAGTTGTCGCGGCGCCGCTTCCTGCGAAACATCGGACTGGCCGCTGCAGCGGTGCCCGCACTCGGGATGCTGACAGAAGGGCTGCTGGACATGCCCGCCTCTGCCAGCGTGGCGGAGCGTGCCGCTGCGAGCCGGCGTCTCGGGCGCAACGCGGTCGCGCCCGAGGCGGTCTTCGCATCGCACCCTGGTTACAAGTTCACGTTTGTCAACCACGTGACGACGAACCCCTTCTTCGTCCCAACTCGCTACGGTGCCCAGGACGCATGCAACCTGCTCGGATGCTCCTACAGCTGGCAGGGGTCGGCGACCTCGGACGTGGGCCAGATGGTTTCGGCCTTCAATGCCGCAGTTGCCGCGCGTGTCGACGGGATCGCCACCACGGTCATCGACAAGAGCGCCTTCATTGCCCCGACCAACCGGGCCCTTGCAGCGGGCATCCCCGTCGTCGCGTATAACGCGAGCGCGCCGGCATCCACGGCCGCACAGAACCACCAGTTGGCCTACGTCGGTCAGGATCTGTTCCAGGCAGGCGTGCAGGCCGGGAAGAAGATCCTCCAGGTGGTGAAGAAGGGTGACCTTGTGGCCGGCTTCATCGCGACCCCGGGTTCCTTGAACATCCAGCCCCGCTACGACGGCGCTGCTTCGGTGCTGAAGCCGGCGGGGATCAACTTCCCCGAGGTGGCCACCGGTGCACTCCTCTCGCAGGAGGCCACCGCCACAGAGGCGTGGTACCTCGGCCACAAGAGCGTCAAGTTCATGTACGCCGTGGATGCCGGGTCGACGTCACAGGCTGCTGCCGTGGTCGAGAAGCACAACCTGAAGGGCAAGGTCTTCGTCGGTGGCTTCGACTTCCTCGGCACGACGGTCGCCGCCGTCCAGGACGGCTATCAGCTCTGGACGATCGACCAGCAGCCGTACCTGCAGGGCTTCCTGCCGGTGCTCCAGCTCTTCCTGTACAACGTCTCCGGGGGCCTCGTCGCCCCGGTGCCGACAGACACGGGGCTCAAGTTCGTGGAGAAGGCAGGGATCGCACCGTACGCGAAGCAGGACCGCTACGAGGGAAGCTCGGCGAGTCCGGTCACGCTGAAGCGGCCGGCAAAGATCACCGTCTGACGTGGCAAAAGGAGCCGGCCTGGTCACCAGTCCGACGCCTGTCGGCCCCGAGCCTCTCCCGTCGACCACGGCGGGAGAGGCTCGGGCACGCCGAGGGTTGCGTGCGCTCATCGAGCGCAGGGAGGCGGCGATCTTCGTCGTCGCCCTCGGCCTGTTCCTCTACTTCACCTTTGCGACCTCTGCCTTCATCAGCTACGCGAACTTCGTCACGCTGAGTCAGTTCCTGGCACCGATCGCGGTCATTGGCGCCGGCGAGGCGCTGCTTCTCACCTCTGCCGAGGTGGATCTCTCGGCGGGGACGAGCTTCATCTTCTTTCCATTTGTCGCCTACTTCTTGTGGACGAACGAGGGTATGCCGATCGTGCTCGCCATCGTCATCGCCCTCGTCTGTGCCGCATGCTTTGGCGCGATCAACGGGCTCGTGACGGTGATGCTCGACCTCCCCTCGTTCGTCACGACCCTCGGGACGCTGTTCGCCCTGGATGGGGTCATGCTCCTCACCTCCAACGGCATACAGAACACGTTCAGCTTGAGCGGCACGGGCGGCAACATCCTCGGCGTCTATTCATGGTCCGAGGTTCTCTGGGC
The DNA here is from genome assembly GCA_021850345.1 of Actinomycetes bacterium. The sequence goes on from JAJZMN010000113.1 coordinate 2,309, forward strand.
ACTCGGTGTCGTGACAGCCATCTTCGTCCTGTTCCACCGGACCCGCTTCGGCCTGCACATCGTTGCGACCGGCGGCAACCAGCTCGGGGCGGCGGAGGCGGGCGTTGCCGTGCGCAGGGTGAAGGTGTGGACTTTCGTGCTGTGTTCAGTGGTCTCGGCATTCGCCGGAATCATCGACGCGATCCGGATCACCACACTTGACCCGGGTAACGACGGTACGACCGAGATGTTCTACGCCATCGCCGCGGCCGTGATCGGCGGCACGGCCCTGACCGGCGGTAGGGGTACGGTGGTCGGCGCCGGGATCGGGGCGATCGTCCTCGGCATTCTCTACGACGGCCTCAACATCCAGGGCGTGAGCGCTTTCTACTTCCAGCTCGTCCTCGGCGTGGCGATCCTTCTTGCGATGGCGGCGAATGTGCAGCTTCGGCGGGTCGCGGTGCGGCGCTGGAGGTCCCTGCGATGACCGACCTCGAGACGACCTCCGCCGCGAGTTCCGGCGAGAACGCGACCGAGCCCATCTTGACCGTCGAGCACATCAGTAAGACCTTCGGCGCGGTCGTCGCGCTCCGTGACGTGAACATGCATCTCAACCGCGGGGAGATACTCGGCCTCGTCGGTGACAACGGGACCGGCAAGAGCACGCTCGTCAAGGTCCTCTGTGGCTTCCACCCCCCTGACACCGGGCGGATCATTCTCGAGGGCCAGGAGGTGCACTTTCACTCGGTGCGTGATGCGAGGCGTCACGGCATTGAGACCGTCTACCAGGACCTCGCCCTCGTCCCTCAGATGTCGATCTACCACAATCTGTTCCTCAATCGCGAGCTGACCTTCGGCGGGATGCTGCGTCTCTTGTCCAATCGCCGGATGCGCCGGCTCGCCGCCGAGTACCTCGCCGACATCAGGGTGGACATCCCCAACATCGACGCCGAGGTCGAGCAGCTGTCTGGCGGTCAGCGCCAGGCGATCGCCGTGGCGCGCGCCACCCGGTCGGAAGTGAAGATCCTTCTTCTCGACGAACCGCTCGCAGCGATGGGTGCGAAGGAGTCCTCGCTCATCATCGATCTCATCAAGGACCTCTCCGCGCGGGGCGTGTCGATGATCATCATCGACCACAACTACACTCACCTTTTCGAGATCTGCGACCGCGTGAATGTCATCGAGCAGGGTCGCATCGCCCTGGACAGGGCCGTCCGTGACACCTCGGTCGAGGAGCTCACGGCCTACATGGTCGCCGAGTACAGAAGGCAGGTATCGAGCGGCCGTTCAGAAGGTGCTCCCTAACGGCTCTCCCAGCCGAGGAGGGCGCCTACCCGGAGGGAGATCGTCGGCATGAGTGCCCTCTCCCAGTTCAAGTCCCGGATCACCGCTCGCAGCTTCGGTTTCGCCCGACGTGGCGGGCCTGGCCAGACAGGGGATAGCCGCAACCGGCCCGCCGGCCCGTCGGCGGACGAATGGGTCGTCGCGGTCCGGGTCTTCGACAGCTGCCCCCGCTCCGCAGCGCCGGTGAGCCGTCTGCGCGCGCTCGACACGGCCGTTCGCCTCGATCCACAGGGCCCCCACGATGACGACGTGCCGGTCCGCCTTTCGAGGATCTCATGAGCCCCTCCTCCTGCGCACTGTTTGCGTGTGAGCCGCTTTCGTCCGCGAGCGCCACCGACGTCTGGCGTCTGCGGGGCCCCTGCCGCCGACTGCGGGGGGCAGGTGCCCGCCAGGCGTGGTTCCTCCGTCGACAGACCGGATCGGTGGCCCGCGTGGTCTTCGTCGCGCCGGGTCGGCCGGCGCTCTGGCGCTGGCGGCGCGTGGCCAAAGCCGGGGTCGCCGTCGCGCGCACCGAGCCCTGGGGGCATCGCCGCGGACCTCGCGGTGAGCGCGGCCGACATCGAATCGCGCTGGGCGCAGCGTCGCGGCTGTCGGGGGTCGAGCCGGTCCACCCCCGTCTGGCGAAGCCTCCTGGGATGGAGAGGCGGATGGGGACAAGTGTGGGCCGCCGATCCCTCCGGGCTGGCCGCTCCGGCTCCCGCAGCGGTCGACCGCTCTCGCCTGGGCGTGCCGCGCAACGGCACCTGCCGTCGGGTTACCGGGACGGGTCGGCCTTCGCGTTCTCTCGCGAGTCCCTCGCCAGTGGACCACCCGTCGCGCACGCAGGGCGTCGTGTCCGCACCGGGACGGCGCCGGTGCACCGCGATGGGGTCAGCGCGGACCGCTGCGGGGCGGTGGGTGCCCGGGGCGCACCAGCGTCGCGGCATCGCCAAGCGGAAAAGGGACGGACCAGGGGAAGGGGAACGCGAGATGGCTGACACGCCGGTGGCGATCGGGGTGGACTACGGCACGGAGTCGGGCCGCGTGCTCCTCCTCGACCTCGGCACCGGAGCGGAGCTCGCGGTCGAGACCGTCTCCTACGCCCACGGCGTCATCGACGCCAGTCTTCCGAGCGGCGTGCCACTCGACACCGACTGGGCGCTCCAGCACCCCGACGACTGGCTCGCCGTGTTGCGCCGGGGCGTTCCCGCGGCCCTGGCTCGCGCGGCCATCGACCCGTCACGAGTCGTCGGTCTGGGCGTCGACTTCACGTCCTGCACGGTCCTGCCGGCAACGGCGGACGGGACACCGCTGTGCCTCCTCAAGCCCTGGACCGCGCGTCCCCATGCGTGGCCCAAGCTCTGGAAGCACCATTCGGCACAGCCGATCGCGGACCGGATGACCGAGATCGCGCTCGAGCGGGGTGAGCCGTTCCTGCGTCGCTACGGGGGACGGATCTCCTCGGAGTGGTACTTCCCCAAGCTCCTCGAGGTCTTCTTGGAGGACCGCCCCGTCTACGACGCGGCTGCGGTCTATCTCGAGGCGACCGACTGGATCGTCTGGCAGCTGACCGGCACCCTCGCACGCAGCGCGTGCGCGGCGGGGTACAAGGCGTTGTGGTCGGCCGCCGACGGGCTGCCTCCCCGCGACTACTTCGTCGCGGTCGCGCCGGGCTTCGACCGGCCCGCGGAGAAACTCGGCACGCAGTTCGCGCCTCTCGGCGGTCGGGCAGGAATGCTGGCTCCGGCGCTCGCCCGTCAGCTCGGCCTGACGGGGGAGGTCGCCGTCGCTGTCGGCAACGTCGACTCGTTCGTGTCGGTCCCCGGCTGCGGGGTCAGCGACACCGGTGTGCTGGTCTCGGTCGTCGGCACGTCGATCTGCGACATGGTCGTCGCCGACGACGAGGTGCTGCTCCCCGGCATCACCGGCGTCGTGCGCGAGGGCATCCTCCCCAACAGCTTCGGCTACGAGGCCGGCCAACCCGCGGTCGGCGACATGTTCGCGTGGTACGTGGACCGGCTCCTCGGCCTCGCGGGGTCCGACAGCTACGCGCGGCTCGAGAAGGAGGCCGCGCTCCTCAGGCCGGGGGCGAGCGGACTGGTCGCTCTCGACTGGTGGAACGGGAACCGCAGCATCCTCGGCGACGCCGATCTCGGCGGCGTCATCATGGGGCTTTCGCTGCGGACGACCGCGGCCGAGGTCTATCGGACCCTCCTCGAGGCGGTCGCCTTCGGTGCGCGCGCGATCGTCGACAACTTCGTGACCCACGGCCTGTCCCTCGACAGGGTCGTCGCGTGCGGCGGCATCGCGGAGAAGAGTCCGCTGCTCATGCAGATGTTCGCCGACGTGACCTCCCGTGAGGTCGAGGTCGCCGGGTCGCCGCAGGTCCCGGCGCGGGGGGCGGCGCTCTTTGGTGCCGTGGCCGCCGGTGCCGCGCGCGGCGGCTTCGCCGACATCACGAACGCGGCGGCGCGCCTTCGGCCGGCGCCAGCGACCGTCTACCGCCCCGACGCGGGTGCGCGCCACGCCTACGACGAGCTCTACGCGCTCTACCGGGGCGTCCACGACCATCTCGGGCGCGAGCACGTCGAGTGGCTCCACGGACTGAAGGCCCTGCGCCGCCGTTCGGGACGGGCTGCAGGGTGACCGCGCCGGTCCTCAGCGACCCGCCTCCCGCACGGCGGTCCCCGGCGATGACCGACGTGGCGCGCCTCGCGGGCGTGTCGCACCAGACGGTCTCACGCGTGCTGAACGGCCACGCGAGCGTCCGGCCGGCGACACGCGCCCGCGTCCTCGAGGCGATCGAGCAGCTCGACTACCGCCCGAACCTCGCAGCGCGGGCGCTTGTCACGGGGCGTTCCCGCACGCTCGGCCTCGTGACGCTCGACACCACCCTCTTCGGCCCCGTCACGACCTTGTACGGCATCGAGCGCGCCGCGCGCGCGGCGGGCTACTTCGTCAGCGTCGCGAGCCTCGACACCATCCACCGCCGTTCCGTCGGCGACGCGGTGGCGCGCCTGAGGGACCAGGTCGTCGCCGGCATCGTCCTCATCGCGCCGCTCATCTCGGGGGTTGCTGCACTCGCCCGTCTGCCGACCGACCTCCCGATCGTCGTGGTCGAGGGTGATCCCGAGGGCGATTTCGCGACGGTGACCGTCGATCAGCGCACGGGCGCGCGCGAGGCGACGGCCCATCTGCTCGGCCTCGGCCACGAGCGGGTCGTGCATGTCGCGGGGCCCCAGGAGTGGTTCGAGGCCCGCGAGCGGCTCGCGGGCTGGCGCGAGGCGCTCGTTGCTGCAGGGGTCGACGCCCCACTGCCGCTGCTCGGGGACTGGAGCGCGCGCTCGGGCTTCGAGGCGGGCGGCCAGATCGCGAAGTTCGGTGACGTCACCGCCGTGTTCGCCGCCAACGACCACATGGCCCTCGGCGTGCTGCGCGCGCTGCACGAGGCCGGCCAGGCGGTCCCCCAGGACGTGAGCGTCGTCGGCTTCGACGACATCGCCGAAGCCGAGTACTTCACGCCGTCGCTGACCACGGTGCACCAGGACTTCGAGGAGGTGGGACGCCGGGCCGTCGGCCTCGTCCTCGCGCAGCTGGATGCCGCGCCGCGCCGCGCCGCGCACGTCGTCATCGCCCCGCGCTTTGTCGTCCGCGACAGCACCCGGCCTCCGTCGTGATGCGGCACTGCAAGTGAGCGCTAACATTTCGTCGCCGCCGGGGCCGGTGGTCGGTGCCCGCGGCCCTGGAGGACGACGCGATGTCCCGATCCCCGCAGGACTTGTGGCCAGTTATGTGTGAGAAGGGCGCCGGAAAGGCGGGCCCCGTCGAGCAGCCCGGGCGGTCCCCCGACGACCCCCGGTTCGCCGGCGTCGGGTCGCGGGCGCCCGGCAAGAGACCGGTGCCGGGGGAGCCGTCGTCCGCCGGGGCGCGGGTCGGGCACGCCTCGGGCCGGGCGCCGTTCTCAGAGCGCGGTCGTCGGGTCGCCTGAGACCATGCTCGAGCAGCTGCGCGCCGAGGTCCTCGCCGCGAACCGGGCGCTGGCGCGCCTCGGGCTCGTCACCTTGACCTGGGGCAATGTGAGCGGCATCGACCGTGAGCGCGCACTCGTCGTGATCAAACCGAGCGGGGTCCCCTACGAGCAGATGACGCCGGCCGACCTCGTCGTCGTCGACCTCGAGGGACGGGTCGTCGAGGGGGGGCGCCGACCCTCGAGCGACACCGACACCCACGTCGTGCTGTACCGCGCGTTCCCCGGCATCGGCGGCGTGGTCCACACCCACTCGACCTACGCGACCGCGTTCGCCCAGGCGCGCCTCCCCGTTCCGCTGCTCGGCACCACCCACGCCGACCTCTCGCCGCTCGCGGTGCCGGTCACCCGCCCCCTCAGCGAGGAGGAGGTGCGCGACTCCTACGAGAAGAGCACCGGGGAGGTGCTCGTCGAGACGGTCGGCACCGGCGACCCGGCCGTTGTGCCCGCCGTCCTCGCGGCCGGGCACGGCCCCTTCTGCTGGGGGCGCTCGCCGACCGACGCCGTCGAGGTCGCCGCGACCCTCGAGGAGGTCGCGAGGATGGCCCTGCTCACGCGCGCGCTCGACGAGTACGCCCCGACTCTC
>JAJZMN010000112.1 GCA_021850345.1 Actinomycetes bacterium
CACGGCCGCGCTCGCCAAGACCCCGAGCTACAAGCCGGGAGGGACGACCACGCGCGGGGCCACGCTCTCCGTGACACGCATCTACGGCACAACGGCCGACCAGACGGCCCAGAAGGTGGCCCAGAGGTTCCGCGCGACATTGATCGGGTCGTTCTCGGCTCCCGGTGCCTACGGCGGGACCTACAACGACACGACAGGGCTGAATGGCACCACAAAGCACTCGGTGCCCACGACAGCCATGCGCACCGCGGTCTTGGCGCGCGACAGCGGCTTCCAGGACGCGACGGCCGCGAGCGCCCTCGCCTACCACACATCGCTCCCGATCTTGCTCACGCCCACCACGCGCCTGTCGACAGCGGCGATCTCGGCGATCGAGAACGACCAGATCACCCAGGTCATCGTGATGGGGGGCCCGCTCGCCATCACCAACACAGTCGTCAAGCAGCTCGAGTCGATGGGCGTCGACGTCTTCCGGGTGGCCGGCGCCGATGCGACCGACACCTCCCAAGAGCTCGCCCGCTTCGAGCTGGCCGCGACAAAGAACAAGGGCCGCCAGTGGACGGCGAGCGCGGGGGCGGTCCTCGCTCGCGGGAACTACTACTCCGACGCGGTCGCGGGTTCGGACCTCGCCGCCAAGACCGAGTCGCCCATCGTCTTGAGCGAGGACCAGACAACCCTCGGCCCCTACGTCACGGCCTTCTTCACGACAGTGGGGAAGGGCACCTTCACCACGATGCCTGTGACAGCGGACTTCAAGGTCGTGGTGCTCGGCGGTGGGCTCGCGGTCACCCAGGGCACCGTCAGCGAGGCGGAGAACGCCATCACGGCGGGCGCCACGTCCTGACGGCGCTCTCGCTGGAGACGTGCGCCGAGCCCGAGGGCATCGACCGTGCCGATGCAACGCGGTTGACGTCGGCATGGTGGTCGTCCTGTCGCACTCCGCTGGACTTGACCCTGAGGCGAGCGCGCGTGTAGCCATTCACGAGGGCAGGTCTTCCGCTACCGAGATGCCAGGTCACCGCCGCCGCCTTCGGCCCCCGGAAAGGGATCGGAGAGACCCGGCGCGCTGAATCCCCCGAGGGAGACGCCGAACGGAAGGACGGGGTGGGTTGGTCGACCGAGCGCGGCTCATGGCTTTCCAGGTCCTCGCACCGGACGAGGCCGAGATCCTGGTCGCGCTTGTCTCCGCCATCGTGCCGCACCGCCAGGAGGCTCTGCAGGCGACGAAGGTCGACACCGCGCTCGCCCTCGATACGAAGATGGTTGCGGATCTCGGGCTTCGCGCGCTGTGCAGGGAAGGGCTCCGGTCGCTGGAGCTGCGTGCGCAGCAGGAGCACCATTTTCGTTTCGCCGCGCTCGGCGCAGACGAGCAGGCCGCGCTTCTTGCGACCATCGAGCCCGGCGCCTTCTTCCAGACCTTGGTGCACCTCACGAAGTACGACTTCTACAACCGTCACATCGTCTGGGAAGCGATCGGGTACCCCGACCTCGGCAACGAGAGCGGATACCTACGACTCGGCTTCGACCGTCTCGATGCCTGAACCACTTGTGCCGATCGTTCGAGCTGGCGGCGCTGGCCACGCGCGGCGCTCATGCGCGAGAGGAACAGCGAGCACCCCATGACGGGCAGTCGGACGTTTCCGACCTGCGAGCCTGTCGACGTCGTCGTGATCGGCACGGGCGCAGGTGGTGGGAACGCGATCCGCGAGCTGTGCCGGAACGGCGTGAGCGTCGTGGCACTCGAAGCTGGCGGACGCCTCGACCCAGAGCGCGACTTCGAGAACGACGAATGGACGATGTTCAACCGGCTCACGTGGTCGGATCCGATCCTCGCCAGCGGCGACCTGCAGGCGCCGCCGGTCTGGAGCTGCAAGACCGTCGGTGGTTCGACTGTGCACTGGACGGGTGCGGCTCTGCGAGCCCAACCCCACGAGCTGCGGGCGCGATCGCACTATGGAGCGCTCGAGGGCGCAGCAACCGTCGACTGGCCCATCAGCTTCGACGACGTGCTCCCGTGGTACGAGAAGGCCGAGCGCCTGCTCGGAGTCACCGGTCGCGTCCAGGATCTCCAGACGCCGAACGCCAACTACCTGGCGATCAAGAGGGGGGTCGACGCGCTCGGCTGGACGATGCGACCGAACCACCTGGCGCTCAATCCAGTCGGTGTCTTCGACGGACGGCCGGCCTGCACCCAACGCGGGCACTGCATGCAGGGATGCTCGAACAAGGCGATGTGGAGCTCGCTGAACGAGGCCATCCCGAAGGCCGAGAAGACCGGCTGGCTGGAGCTTCGCACCATGTGCCAGGCGCTCACGATCAACGTCGACTCCACCGGCAGGGCCACTGGGGTGACCTATGCACGTAGTGACGGAACGCTCGAGGAGCAGAAGGCAAAGGTCGTCGTGCTCGCCGGGAACGCCATCCAGAGCTCGCGACTGCTGCTGAACTCGACCTCACCGATGTTCCCGGACGGTCTCGCGAACGGCAGTGGCTTGGTTGGCCACCATTACATGCACCACGTGACCGGCTCGTCGTTCGCCCTCATGCCCTTCCCCGTGCACGGCTACAAGGGCGTCATTGCGACCGGCCTCATCGACCAGTTCTCCGGACCCGACCCAGGCGAGCGTGATTTCGTTGGCGGCTTCAATTTCGCCACTGATTTCCTGGGCCCGGGCGCGATGTCGATCTTCGCCAAGCCCCGCTCGCTGATCGCGCGGCCGGACAGTGCGCAAAGCTGGGGCGCGCCGCTTGTCGAGATGATGGACACATACACCTGCCTTGCAGGGATCCACTTCTTCGGCGAGGACGTCGCCCAGGTCGACAACCGCGTGAGCCTCCATCCGACGCTCAGGGACGCGCACGGCATGCCCCTGCCGATGCTCGCCTACGCTGATCACCCCAACAACGCGGCAATGTACCGGTATGCGTCCGACCGGGCGACCGAGATCTGGCGCGCTGCGGGGGCGATCAGGATCTACGATGCGCACTTTCCCGACACTCACCTCCTCGGCACGTGTCGGATGGGAGACGACCCCGAGGCCTCGGTCGTCAATCGCTACGGACAGGCACATGAGGTGAAGAACCTGTTCCTCGCGGATGGAAGCGTGTTTCCCACCTCCACGGCGGAGAACCCGACCCTCACGATCATCGCGCTGGCGCTGCGCCAGGCCGACTACGTGCTGCAACAGATGGCCACGGGCGATCTTTGACTTGAGACGCCTGCCGCGCCCGAGACCGTCATCGACGAGGTGTGTCCGACTCTGCGGGGAGGGGTTCGCGAGATCACGACCACGAGAATGTGGGGTCCTCGTGGTCAACTCGCGAGTCCGTTCGGCCGGAGCCGGCTTGAGCGCGGCCTCGAACGCTGTCATGCCGACGTCGATCCCGCCGGCGATCACCGCAAGGCGTCTGTGCCATTAGGGCCAAAGGACCCTTTCGACTCTCGACCTTCGGGTGTATACGGGATGTTGCACTGCGGGACACGACGCAGCCGGGAAACGAAGAGCGGCGGGCTGCAGCCACCGTCCGGCATCGAGTGAAGAACGTGCGGACGAGAAGGGGAGGGTCGCAACATGTCGTTGGCCGCTGCGCCCGCGAGACCGGCCGAGCCGGTGCAGATCAACCAGATCGCCTTCGTGGTGCGCGACGTCGACGACACGCTCGAGAACTTCACGTGCACCCTCGGCTGGGGGCCTTGGAACGTCTACGAGCTCGAGCCGCCCGAGCTGCACGACACCTACGTGCGCGGCGTCCCCACGGACTTCACGATGATCCTCGCCATGACGCAGGTCGGGCCCATCGAGGTCGAGGTGATACAGCCGCTCGAGGGGCCGAGCATCTATCGCGAATGGCTCGACGATCACGGCGAGGGCCTGCACCATCTTGCGGTGGTGCAGTCACACACCTCGGACTTCGAGGACGACGAGGCAACTCGGGCGCACTTCGAGAAGCTGGGCGCCCCCGTGCTCATGGAGGGTCGGATCGGCGGGAGCCACTTCTGGTACTTCGACACCCAGCCCGTGCTGAAGGCCGTCTTCGAGACGGTGGCCGGGAGGGCCGATGGGCCGAAGCTCACCCGCGTGTACCCGTCCGAGCGCTGACCGCGTGGTGCCGATGTCGAGTCGGCTGTCTGCGAGTCCCGACGACCGATGGCCGGAACGGCCGCGCCGGCGCGAAGCCGGCGTTGCGCCGGCTGCCGAAGTGAAGGGGGCCCGAGGATGACGACACGGACCGACGGGCGAGATGAGGACACTGGACGCGAAGGCGAGCCTTCCCCGAGCGAGCTGCTCTCGCTCTACGAACAGATGCTGCTCATCCGGCGGGCGGAGGAACGGCTGAGAGACGAGGGTGCCGCCGGGCGGCTCCCTGGGGAAGTGCACCTCTACATCGGCGAAGAGGCGGTCGCGGTCGGAGTGTGCGCGCATCTCTCCGACTCGGACTACGCGACCTCGACGCACAGAGGTCACGGCCACTTCCTCGCAAAGGGCGGCGACCTGCGCGCGATGTTCGCCGAGATCTGGGGGAAAGACGACGGGATCTGCCGCGGCATGGGTGGGTCGATGCACGTAGCGGATCTTTCGAAGGGCATTCTGGGCGCCAACGGCATCGTGGGCGCCGGCATGGCGATCGCGGCCGGGGCGGCGTTCGGCGCGAAGTTGGACGGTGACGGCAATGTCGCGGTCTGCTTCTTCGGGGATGGCGCGGCGAACCAGGGCGTGCTGATGGAGAACCTGAACGTCTCGACGCTGTGGGGTCTTCCGCTCGTCTTCGTGTGCGAGAACAACACGTTCTCGGAGTTCACCCCCTCGCGGGAGGTGACCGCCGGCCGCATCGCCGATCGGGCTCGGGCGTTCGCCATGCCGACGGTCGAGGTCGACGGCAACGACGTCGTCGCCGTCTGGAACGCCGCGGGCGAAGCCGTCGAGCGTGCGCGCTCGGGCAGCGGCCCCTCGTTCATCGAGGCGCACACGTATCGGATCCAAGGACACTTCGAGTCGGAGAGATTCGTGCTCTCCGGCGGTCGCTATCGCGAGGACGAGGAGATCGCGGCGTGGCTCGACAGGGACCCGATCGCGCGGCTGGGGGAACGCCTCGTCGCCATCGGAGTGGCCGACGACGCCAGCCTCGCTGCCGCCGAGGCGCGCGTGATGGAGCGTGTGGCAGAGGCCGTCGCGTTCGCCGAGGCGGGCATGCCTGCCGACCCGGCGCTGGCAGAAGAGCTGATGTTCGTGCGAGAGGAGGTGTGACGTTGGCACGTCGGCGTCTCATCCAAGCGGTCGGTGACGCGCTGGCAGAGGAGATGCGACGCGATCCGAAGGTCATCGTCTACGGCGAGGACGTGGAGCTGTCGATCACGGGTGACACGCGTGGCCTTCACGACATGTTCGGCCACGACCGCATCCGCAACACCCCGATCTGCGAAGCGACGCTGACCGGCATGGCCGTCGGCTTGGCCGCGGCGGGTTACCGGGTCGTCGTGCACATGATGTTCTCGAACTTCTTCTACACGGGCATGGACGCGATCGGGAACCAGATGTCCAAGCTGCGCCTCATGACGGGTGGCCAGGTCGAGCTCCCGATCACGGTCATCGCCGGCTACGGGGGCGGGGCGGCGAACGCCGCCCAGCACTCCGACTCCGCCTACCCGATGCTGTTGAACCTCGGCGGGATCAACGTGCTCACGCCGTCCACCCCCGCCGACGCCAAGGGCCTGCTGAAGACTGCGATCAGGGGAAGGAACCCGAGCTTCTTCCTCGAGCCGTCCGGTCGCGGGGGAGAGATCGGCGAGGTCCCCGACGGCGACCACCTCGTACGGCTCGGTGTCGCGGCGATCCGACGCGAAGGGACCGACGCGACCATCGTGGCGATCGGGCGGATGGTGAAGCCGGCCCTCGCGGCCGCCGAGTCCCTCGCGGCGCAGGGCGTGAGCGCCGAGGTGATCGACCCCAGGACGCTCGTCCCCTTCGACGAGACGACGGTGCTGTCCTCGGTGGAGAAGACCGGCCGCCTGGTCGTCGTCGACGAGGCGCGCGAGCGCTGCGGGGTCGCCAGCCAGATCGCGGCGGTGGTCGCGGAGAAGGGCTTCGCCTCGTTGAAGGGCCCGGTGCGCCGGGTGGCCACGCCGAACGTCGCGATTCCCTATGCGCCGAATGCCGAGGCCCATGTCCTGCCGGGAGCGGAGCGCATCACCGCCGCGGTGCTCGAGCTCGTCGGCGCCGTCCGACGCCTGCCGGCCTGACGCTCGAAGCGTCGCGATGCGTGTCGAGGTCAAGCTGCCGAAGATCGGCATGACGATGGAGGAGGCGACGATCGCCCGGTTCTGCAAGCAGCCCGGCGAGATGTTCGTGCGAGGCGAGCCCATCTACGAGATCGAAACGGAGAAGGTCAGCCAGGAGGTCGAGGCCACCGCCGACGGCGTCATGGTGGCGCACTCGGTGCCAGAGGGGGAGAACGTCAGGGTGGGCGATGCCGTGTGCGTCGTGGAGGTGACCCGCCTGTCGTAACCGCGTCGTCGACGGCGAGGACGTGGTCGTCCTGCAGGCTCGCTACCACTACGAGGCATAGAGGCATCGTCCTGATCGACGGCTCTCTATGAACGTGGCAACCTCCTGCATCTTCCTGCGATCTGTTTCATCTGTTTCATCTGTTTCATCTGCTTCGAGTGCGGCGACCTCGGCGCGCGGCGCTTCGCTGCGTCGAAGCGCCGCGGCAGCGTCGACGATGGACTTGCAGATGGCTCCCGACCTGATGGGGCTCGAGCCCACGCCCGACGGGGTGCAACACGGTTGCCTTTGGCGCCACATCGCGGGAGCACACTAGTCGCTATAATAGCGATTGATGCAATCTTCCCCCTACCGCTTTGGCGCGCCGGTCGAGCCGCCGTGGTTCTGCGACCGTGAGGCCGAGCTCGACGTGCTCACGGCCCGCATGCGCGGCGCCATCCACGTCTTCGTGCTCTCCCCCCGGCGCTATGGCAAGACCTCGCTCATCCGTCGCGCAATGGACGTGGTCGAGGCCGACGGCGCTCGTTGCGCCTACGCCAACCTCCTCTTCGCAACGAGCGAGACGGAGCTGGCGGCCACGATTCTCCAGGCCGTGGTGCACGACCTCCTTGGCCGGGTCGGCCGAGCCCGGCAGTCGCTCGAGACCATCCTGCGCCAGCTGCGCATCACCCCGAAGGTCTCGGTCGGCGCCGACGGCTCGGTCAGCCTCGGTCTCGACGCCGGCACCGTTGCCAGCTCATGGCTCGACGTCGTTCACGACGCCGTCGGTCTCCTCCAACGCTCCGCCAAGAAGCATCCGGCGGTCCTCGTCCTCGACGAGTTCCAGGTCGTGGCAACCATCGGTCGCAAGGGAGTGGGCGGGGCGTTCAAGGCACTCGCCGACGAGGTGACCAACATGGGCATCGTCTTCAGCGGCTGGCACCTCGCCGTGATGGAGAAGCTGACCAAGGGCGCCGGTGCTCCGTTGCACGGCATGGGCGAGCGCCTGGTCCTCGACGTGGTGCCCGAGGAGCCCATGGTCGCCTATCTCCAGCGTCGGGCCCGGGCCGCCGGCAAGCGGCTCGACAAGGCAACGGGGCGCCTCGTCTACCGTTCGGCGGACGCCGTGCCCAACTACGTCCAGCAGCTGGCACTCGCGGCCTTCGACGCTGCGGGCAGCTCGCCGGTGATCACCGAGGGCCATGTCACCGAGGGCTTCGACACGGTGGTCGAGCGGGGGGCCAGCACCTTCGCGCAGCAGTTCGAGGACCTCGGCAGGGCGCCCGCCCAACAGCGGATCATAAGAGCGCTCGCTCGCCAGCCCACGTCCTCGGTGTACGCCAAGGCCTTCCTCGACGCGGTTGGCGTGGCCAACGCCAACGCCGTGACGACTGCCCTGCGTGTCCTCGACGGCAAAGAGCTCGTTGCGCGCAAGGGTCGGGTGTGGGACATCGCCGACCCGTTCCTGCGGAGGTGGCTGGCCCAGTAGTGCGGCCAGCAGTATCGCCCTCCTGCCAATGCTGTGCCACGTACATCGTACGAGCAACATGGCATCCAGGGTCGCCCAGCTGACCGTACGAGGGAGCCGGTGGAGGCAGCAGCGCAGCCGCCAATCGCCTCGTGTAGCCGGACCGGGTCGACGAGCTCCACATCGCTTCTGTCCCTCTCGGTCGAGACCGACGCAGGCGTGAATCCCGATATCGAGAAGCACAAGAGCCTGGCCGGACG
>JAJZMN010000210.1 GCA_021850345.1 Actinomycetes bacterium
GGCTTTTCGAGGTGTCGAGGGGCGGGTCGCGCGCGAATCGCCCAACACAGCCACCGGGCGGAGCATCGCGTCGCCGGCCCGGGTGCCAGCAGAGGGTCAACCTCCCTGTGGGCCGCGACGCTCCGGCAAGAACGCACCCCGCAGACGCCCCTCGAGCAACTGGTGGCCGGTCGCGCCGGTGCGGGTCGGGGCCGCACGGCCGCCACACACACGTGCGTGGATGGTGCCGTCTCGGCGCGGGCCGACCCCAACAGGCAGCCGACCCCTCCTGCAGACCCGCGTCGAGCCGCCCACGTCAACGCGGCCGCGCTCCGCGGGCACGCACGGCCCCGCGCGCCGTCGCAGGGACGCGTGCAGCGCCAACGCGCCGAGATCCCTGGCGCTCTGGCGAGCACTTCCGACACCGCAGCGTGCCCCCGGCAGGATTCGAATCCGCGCACCCGGCTCCGGAGGCCGGTTCGCGGCCTGCCTATAATACCTGGTCAGCAGCCTATGACTGCAGTCAGATGGCAGTCTCTCCCATCGATATCCCAATCGATTGGAGGGCGAATGGCTCCGCTCCAGACGGTGCACGTCTTCGGCATTCAGCGGCGCGCTGCCGGAGAGGGCAACCGGGCGGCGTGGATCGTGCGCTGGTCGATCGAGGGGCGACAGCGCAGCCGGTCGTTCCGAACGAAGACCGAGGCCGAGCGCTACCGTTCCGAGCTCGTCCACGCCCGCACCAACGGCGAGGCCTTCGACGTGCACACTGGCGAGCCACGGTCGTGGCGGCGCGCCGGCGGTGACTTGCGGGTGCATGAGTGGACGCGCCGCTGGCTCGCCGAAGAGTGGCCGGAGTGGGCCCCGCGCACGCGCGTCTCGGCACTCGAGGCGCTCGTGGCTTCGTCCCGCTCCTCGTGGCGAGCGCCGCGCCGCCCGCGCCGGCGACCATGCGCACGCATCTGGCGGCGTCGCTTCCGCCCGACGGTGCGGGGACGGACGCGGGATGTGAGCGCTGGCTCGACCGCTTCGCGCTGCGACTCGGCGATCTCGACCGCGACGTGCTGGCCCGCGCTGAGCGCCAGCTCCTCCTGCGGGCCGACGGCACCCATCTCGCGGCTTCGACAGCCGCTCGCTACCGGAAGGTCGCCCACGCCTCGATCCGATGGGCCGCTGACCTGGAGATCCTGCCCAGCGACCCGTGGCCACCGCGTCCTCGTGGACGCGCGCTGCGCAAGGCGGCGCGGGCCCGCACGCTCGACCTGCGGCGCCTGCCCGACCCGGCCACCATGGCGCGCGCCCTCGAGGCGATCGCCTCCCACCAGCCCGGCAGCCGGACGTACCAGCTGATGACCGCCGTCGTCTACTACGCCGGACTCCGTCCGTCGGAGGTGGTGATGCTGCGGCCACGTGTGCTCGACCTTTCCGAGGGCGAATGGGGGCGGATCGACGTCGTCGAGGCCGACATTGCTTTCGACGAGCCCGGGGAGCCAGAGACCGGCGCGCGTAGCGTGCCGATCCCGCCCGTTCTCGTCACGATGCTCGCCACATGGGTGAGCGATCACGGCCTCGGCGCTGACGACCTGCTCTTTCGCACGCGTACGGGCCGTCTGCCGCTGCGTTCCAACTGGTCGCGTGCCTGGCAGCGCGCACTGCGCGAAATCGGACACGCGCCGCTGCGTGTCTACGACTGCGGGCACGCTGCCGCTACGACGTGGCTACAGGCCGGGGTGCCACTCGGTGAGATCGCTCGCCGACTCGGCCACAGCGTGGAGGCGCTGGTCTCGACCTACGTCGGAGCGCTCGCCGGCGACGAGATGCTGGCGAACCGCCGCATCGAGTCGCTTCTCTCCGATTCATCGCCGCCGATCGCCTGAGCGAGCCCGCAGCACGCGCCGCCGCGAGCGCGCTCACGCTCGCACGACGAGCACGGCCCTGAGGAGCGCTTCAGTGTGTCTCAGGTGATACAGCGGGCTGTGCGGGACTACCTGCGAGCGAGCTGGCCGGCGCTCACGGAGAGCGCAAACATCCGTCGTTCGGGCGTACTCGGAGCAAGGCCACCGCGGCGGGCTTCGGCACCCAAATGGGGTGTTCGAGCGCTGGGGTGGGCGGAGGGGTGTGCCTCGTGGAGTTCTCACTCGGCGCCGCGGCAGAGCCAGAATCGTGAGGTGGCCTTGTCCGTGCTTCTTCGGCCTGCCCGCGGTGGCGACGTGGGGGCCTTGGCGGACATCTACCGGTCGTCGGCTGCTCATCATGTCGCGATCGATCCGAAGCGGTACCGGGTCCCTGACCGGGAGTCTGTCGCAGGGCACTTTCGTGAGGCCTTGGTCGAGAACGGCGGGGACGCGATCATGGTGGCGGAGGATGATGGCGTCGTGGTGGGGTTCGTGCATCTGCGGACTATGTCCGATCCGCCCGCGTACAGCATGGTGAGACCGCAGGAGAGGGCCTCCCTGGAGCTGGCTGTGCTCGACGGTTTCCGGGGCAGAGGTGTGGGGACAGCGTTGTTGGCGGCGGCGGTGGAGTGGGCCAAGAGCAGGTCCCTCGGGGCGCTGGTGCTCGATGCGTTGCTCGCGAACGCCGGCGCCGTCGCCCTCTATGAGCGGCACGGCTATCAGCCGTTCGGGACGCTGATGGAGAACCCACTGCGCTGACCAGGGATGCTCGAGGCGCATCCCATCCGGTCAGTGGGGAGCCCGATCGTTCAGGACACGACGGGTACGGGGGAGGCGTTGGGGTTGACCAGCACTCGACCGTCGAGGGGGCTGGCCAGGCGAACCTCGGCCTTGCGGGGGTGGCCAATGGCGCAGACCGGTCCTGTCCGGGTCTGGCCCGGGAGCAGGTGGCCGAGCGGCACGACGGTGAGGCCCGCGGCAGTCTCGGTGACCTCGGCTCGGCAGCGGAAGTACTTTGGGCTCGACCCGGTGAAGAACACGGTGAGCGTGATGCCGTCCGCATCGACGGTGGTGTGGTCAAGGCTGTGCGAGCCCCGTCCGGCGGCCACCGGCGGCGGGGGGTTCCAGCACCGTTGTCGAGCCTGGTCGGTCAGGACCCAGATCGGCCCGAGGGTGTCGACCGCCTCGACCTTCCAGGCGGGCAGCATCAGTGGGCCGCGGTCGGTCGCGAAGGCTGTCTGGTCGACGACAGCATCGGTGACTCGTAGCCGTGAGCGGGCGGGAGCGCCGGTGAGCTGTGGCTCGCGCCGCAGGGCGAGGACCGGCTCGGCGGGTACCGTCTCGTCCGCCTCGATGTCCCCCTGCGAGAAGGCGTACTTGGCCTCGCCGGTGGCGAAGCCACGCTCGACCTGCACCACTTCGCCGGTCAGCACGACCGGTCTGGGCACCGCGTCGAAGGGGAAGTCCGCCCACGCACCAACAGCGTCGGTCGCCGTAGCGAGCTCGCGGCGGTCCTCCTCGGTGAGCCGCCGCTCTCCCAGCCGGTCACCGGACGCCATCACGGCGAGCATGGGCCCAGCCGAACACGCCAGCCGCCTCCCGCGACCACTGCAAGTGGGCTGCCGACGGGCCCCCTAACCGTCGATCGGTGCTGGACAGGCGGCGGAGCGCGTCGGCCTGTCACCAGGCCCAGATGAGCTGTTCGGTGGCCGCGGCCACAGAGGTGTCGCAGAGGAGCTTCGGCCCCGCCACTCCCGTGACGGCGCGGATCCTGACCTGTCTCGTCGTCGACTCGACTCGTTCCCAGCCGTCGGGCAGCGACGGGCGACGCGTGCGAGCGCACTCGCAGACTCTTCGCGCCGATCCGGCTGGTTAACCGCCAAGTGCGTGCCGGAAGCGCAGGAAGAAGGCCACGAAAATCAGGACAATGCCGACGTTCACAAGCAAGCGTGGCCAGAAGTGATGCCTGAAGAAGAGGATGTCCATGCCGACGACTGTCACCGCCAGAGCAAGGACATACAGCACCGTGACAGCGCGTCCGGGCACCTCACCAATCTATCGGCGTGGCTGCAGCTCGGCGTCACCGGCTCCACGGCGTGATCTGATGGCCTCAACGACAATCAGGTCCGCAGCCCGGAGCGCCGAGATGGCCGCCGTGAGCACGGCCGAAGCCCGCGTGCGCATAGTCGGCGATCCCGAGCGATGGTGCGGCTGGTTGATGGAGCCATGACGGCGATCAGAATGTCGTCGTCGAATGCCGTTCAGCGGAGGCCGAGAACGGCCACGAGTGCTTCGTCGACTCCCCAAAGCTCCTGATGGGTCAGATGCCCGACCAGCTCGCCCAGTCGCCTGGCGTCTACGGCGCCGATCTGCTCAACGAGAACGCGGGTGGCCTCGCCTTCGATCTCGGCTTCGGGTCGGAACGATGCCGGTCGAGCGCTTCGCGATGTCGGGGCGACGATGACTACCGATCGGGGGAGAAACTCGTCGGCTTGAACCACCACGGCAAAGCGATCACCGTGCTGTTCGTGACCGACGCCCCTCGGTAGGCGAAAGCGGTGGACGTCACCTCGAAGCACGAAGCGCTTCCATCAGATCCGCGACGGCCAGCATTTCCTCTCGGTCCACTTCATCGGCCTCGAGCGCGGCTACTTCGGCAGCCAACTCCTGGCTGCGTCGGCGGTGGCGAACTTCGCCAAGCAGGGCGGCACGGATTGCCTCCGACTGGGTGAGACCGGTGGACTCCAGCGTCCGTAAGGCTTTGTCGGCTTCGTCGTCAAGCCGTACCGAGATCGCTCTGGCCACACCAACAGCGTATCACGATATGTAAGACAACGGACACCGAATAGCTGCGCACCAGGATCTCCCCATCGTCACCAGACCCGAGCTAAATCGGCGATCTGGTCGCCTACTCGCACGTTCTAAAGCGTCATCTCCGACCGACGCTCCGGGTGCGTCTGTCGCAACCGCTGCTCCTCAGCGGGAACGGGGATGTCGACGACCGGCGCTGTCGGTCGAAGGCGTGCGTCGTCTGCCCCTTGACGGAGGCCGGGCGACGGCGAAGTCGTTGCGGTTCTTTCAGCAGCGGCTCGGTCGCTATCGACGCGCAACCTGCCGGCGAGGATGGCGGCCTCCGCCGGGCGCTCGTTGAGATAGTCGTCCCGGCGCTGTTGCCGAGCCCCGAGCGCGTCGAGCTCACTGCCCGGGGAGCGAGCGTCGGCAAGGTGGTGCTCGCTCGCGGCGAACACCCGCAGGGCGCGCGCTTCGCCAGATCGCGCCCGGCCGAGCGATTCCTCGGCGACGCCACGCAGCCGCGAGCGCTCGGCGCGCCGGCTCGGTGACCAGCCCCGCAGTGAGCTAACCGATTCCCGCGCCGCCTCGGCGGCTTCCCGGCAACCGCTTGCCTGCTCGAGGGTGCGGCGTGCCTGTTCGTTCGCCCGCTCGGCCGCGGTCCGGTCGTCGCGCGCAGCGAGCTGGTCGATCCGCCGTCGCAGGTCCGCTCCGACCGCACGGGTGACTTGCTCCTCGACGGCGCGGCGCACGCCGGTGATCAACGCGTCGTCCCCGGAGCGGGCGAGCTCGCGCCGGAGGACGTCGTGCGCGCTGTGGTCGCTGCCGTCGTTTCGCATCACGGCGGCAAGCTGCTCGAGGCCGCTGCGACGCACCGGTCGCACGTGGTCGTCGCGCTCTTCGTCGCCTGTGACGACGAGCGCCCGGTTGTCGAAGCGTCCGCGTGTCATCCCGACGT
Organism: Actinomycetes bacterium; assembly: GCA_021850345.1. The sequence goes on from JAJZMN010000210.1 coordinate 5,623, forward strand.
AGAGCTGGGCGGCACTCATCTGCTCGTCGACGAGCACGACGGCGCGATCGGTGGTCGCGCCCTGTGCCTTGTGGATCGTCAATGCGTACGCAAGTGCCACGTGCTCGGCGGCGTAGGCGGCGGGCAGAGCGACGGTGCCTGTGCTGCTGAGCGCGGTGACGACGAGCGCGCCGTCGTCGTGAAGGTCGATCACGCGCCAGCGTGCGCCGTTGCGGACGAAGTCCTCTGTGCTCGGCCGCAGTCGCCGGTCGTTGCGCAAGGTTGCGACCTCGTCGCCGACGCCGGCGACCCCGCTCGCGAGCTGTGCCCCGTTGCGTTCGACCTCGCCGGCGCGCACGAGCGCGGCACGACAACGCCGGGCGAGCTCGTCGACTGTGGCGTTGTCCCCGGCGAGCACGAGGAGCTGCTCGCCGCGAGCACGTGCCTCGGCCCAGGCGGTGAACGCGGCGTCGGCCATCGCGGCGCGGCTGCCCTCGCTGATCCGGTCGTGGCGGACGTAGCCGAGGAGCACCGAGGAGTCGCGCGCCCGCAGCTTGAGCGACGCGGCGGCTTCCCAGGTCTCGTCGAAGCGCCGGACCGTCTCGGGCTCATGGGCGCCGTGGTCGCCCAAGAGTGTCCGGAACAGACCACCGGGACCGACGGCGCCGAGCTGATGCGCGTCGCCGGCGAGCACGAGCTTTGCGTTCGCGTCCTCGATGGCGGCGACGAGTCGGGCGAGGTCGTCGGTGCGCGCCATCCCCGCCTCGTCGAGGACGACGACGTCGCCCGCGCGAAGCGGGTTCGTGCTGTTCAGCCAGTGGAAGAACTCGGCGAGCGTCTCGGAAGCGATGCCGGACTCCTCGCTCAGCACGGCGGCCGCCATCGCCGAGGGCGCCAGACCGACGACGCGCGCACCGAATGCCGACCAGGCGCGCTGTGCCGCCTCGAGCGCCCGGGACTTCCCCGCGCCGGCGGGCCCGACGAGGAGCGAGACCCGCGCGCCGTCCGAGAGCAGTCCGGCGACCGCTCGGCGCTGGTCGTCGCCGAGCGCGCTTGCGGGGAGCACCTGCTCGATCACCTGCTGGGCAATGATCGCGACCCCTGCGCTGGCACCCGAAGCGACCGCCTCCAGCACCGCTGCCTCGCGCGCCAGCGTCGCCGTCGTCGCAAAGCGCCGGCTGCCGTGGCGCTCGAACTGTGCCATCTCGTCGCGGCGGCGCAGCGACGCCGGTGGCTCGAGCGGGAGCGGCGCGGCGAGTGAGACGACCTCGGGGTCGACGAGGACCGCGTTTGCGAGCTCCTCGACGAGAGCCCGCGTCGTCTCGGCGTCCGCGCCGCTCATGAGCCGCGCGCACTCTTCCCGAGCGCCCGACGGTCGCTGAGCGCTCCTCCAGCCGGGCGATGACCGTCCCGACCAGCTCGGCGCTCGGAGTGACTTCCGCCGACCGGGCTTGACCGAGGACATCGGCGAGCCAACGCTCGGGCTCGTGACCGAATGCGGCCGCCTCCTTGCGCCAGCGCGCCTTCAGCGCCGTGGTCGGCGTGTCGGCCTCGACCTTCGGGACGCGGGTGCGATAGGCGGCGATCTGGAGCAGGCGGGCGCGTTCGTTGGCGCTGAGCGATCGCCCGAGCTCGGCGGCGCGCTCGGCGACGAGTACGGCGCCGAGGTCCTTCACTTGCTTGCGCCGAGCCGACCACGCATCGGCGAGTCCAGCCGGCACGCCGACGATCTCGGCGATGCCGTTGTCGTCCACGGCGGTCCAGGAGACACCGAGACGCACCGTCAGCTCGGCACGCAGCGCGGACTTGTAGAGCATGCCGGCGGCCTTCTGGTGCTCGTAGAGCTCGCGCGCGTCGAGCGACAGCCAGCGACCATCTGCGGCGCGGACCTTGTTGGCGACGAGCAGGTGGCTGTGCAGCTGCGGGTCCGCCGCGCGCGAGGTCCGATGGACGAAGCTCGCGGCGAGAAGACCGTCGGTGTCGACCTGGAGCACGCCGGCGTGGCCCCTTCGTGTGAAGGCGGCGTGGGCCTCGAGGAAGCGCACCGCGGACCCCACGGCGGCCTCCTGGGCGTCGGCAACGGCTTTCGAGGTGGCGTCGTCGCCGAGCGCCCAGAGCACGCTCACGGACTTCGGCGGCGAGAACGTCAGCGCGAAGCCCGCCACCGCGCGCTCGTCCTCGCCGAAGCGGCGTCCGAGCGCGGAGCCGTCGCGTGGGTCCTCGCCGTTGCCGAAGAGGCGCTCGAGCGCGGTGGCGTCGACGGCGAGATCGGTAGTGCCGAGGGTCTCGGCGCCTGCGCCGAGGAAGACGCCGGGGTGCTCGGCGCTGAGCGCGTAGTAGTCCTCGCGACCGGTCGCGATCTCCTCGGCGTAGTAGGTCCACGACGACGGCGCCCTCTTCGCCGTCGTGAGGCTCAGCACGGGCTCGAAGCTCCCGAAACCGAACGGCCCACCAAGGGTGCAGCGGTGTCGACCACACGGGAGTGATGGCAGGGCCGGAAAGGCCTGCATAGGGGTCTTCTGCTGAGTGGTTGGTGTTGGCAAATACCGGTGATTCATGGGCAAATTTGCG
>JAJZMN010000275.1 GCA_021850345.1 Actinomycetes bacterium
AGAGGAGCACGGGGCGCTCGGACTCTGCAGCGACCTCGCGCAGCACGAAGATGGCGTGGGACTCCAAGAGCGCGAGATGGTCGAGGCGTCGGGGAGGGGTGGTCGTGTGATGAGTCGTCATCGCGTCGCTTTTGCTCGGCTCCCATCGCCTGTTGCTCGTGCCGGTCGCTGGCTGCCGTGGCACCCTGTGCGGACCGACCTTGAAATATGACCTTATCAGTCATATATAGTGCCTTCATGGCATTGGTTCAAGCAGGCTCCGACGTCGAGCTCGGATCGCACGATCCCTCTGGCTCCCATGTCGGGCTCGGCTCCCTTTCGGCCGCCACCGCGCCGGAGCAGTGGTAGCGGTGCCAGGCGACCAGGACGACCGCTACGGCTTCGGATTCCACGGCCGGCAACGACCGCAGCGCTTCGTGCGACCCTACCGCCACATCGGTGCACTGAATTCGGTGGAGCAGTTGAAGCTCGACCGGCACCCCTTCGAGGTGGCTCGGGCCATCGTCGAGCGCTACAGCGCCGAGGGTGTCGACGCGCTCATGGCCGTCCCCGGCGAGGTGGAACGCTTGAAATGGGTCGGGCTCTATCCCCAACGCCAAGGCGGCGACGCGTTCATGATGCGGGTGAAGGTGCCGGGGGGCGTGCTGAGCGCGCCCCAGGCACGTGAGATAGGGATTGCCGCCGAGGCGTTCGCGCGCGGCCCCGAGGACCACGCTGTCTTCGGCAACCGCTACGCCGACATCACGACTCGCCAGACCCTGCAGCTTCACTGGCTGCGTATCGAGGACATCCCACGTATCTGGCAGCGCTTCGCCGAGGTCGGGCTGACTACCGTCCAGGCGTGCGGCGACTGCGCGCGCAACGTGACCTGCTGCCCGGTGTCAGGCGTCGACGCCGGCGAGGTCCTGGACGCGCTGGCGGTCGCCCGCGCCATCTCGGCCTACTTCACCGGCAACCGCGACCATGCCAACCTCCCGCGCAAGTTCAAGATCGGCGTCACCGGATGCCTCGAGGACTGCGCTCGAGTGGAGATCGACGACATCGGGCTATGGCCGGCGCGAGGGGCTGAGGGCGCCGTCGGCTTCAACATGCTCGTCGGCGGGGGCCTCTCCGACGGGGAACGGTTGGCCTCCGACATCGACGTCTTCGTCCCTCCCGAGCGGGCGGTGGACCTGTGCCGAGGTGTAGCGGAGGTGTTCGGCGAGCTCGGCAATCGTGAGCACCGCGGCTTGTCGCGGATGCGCTACCTCGTGCAGGAGCTCGGCCCCGAGGGATTCCGTGCGGAGCTCGCGGCTCGGGTCGACTTCGAGCTGGCCCCCGCCGGCGAGGAGCTGACCCAGCGGTTCCGAGGTGACCACGTGGGGGTGCACCCCCAGCGCCAACCCGACGTGGTCTACGTCGGCTGCGCCGTCCCGGTCGGCCGGCTCCACGGTATTGACCTCGTCGACGCGGCTCGGCTGGCCGAGATCTACGGGGACGGGACGGTCCGTCTGGGCCCCGACCAGAACCTGGTGCTGTCGGGCATCCCCGAGGAGCGGCTCGACGACCTGCTCGCCGAACCGTTCCTCCAGACGTACTCACCCTTCCCTGGTCCGTTCACCCGCGGCGCGGTTGCCTGCACCGGCAGCGAGTTCTGCCGGTTCGCGGTGGTCGAGACCAAGGCCCGAGCGGCGAGCTGGGCCCGAGCGCTCGACGACCGGCTTGGCCAGCTTCTTGCATCCGAAGGTCCCGACAGCGGTCACGGGCGTGTCGCCGCCGGTGCGGTGCGCGGCACAGATCTCGGGGTGTTCCGTGTCCACTTCTCCGGCTGCTCGGCATCGTGCGCGCAGCCCCAGATCGCGGACGTGGGGCTCCGGGGCGATATCGCGCATCTCGAGGACCGCATCGTGGAAGCCGCAGACGTTGGGTTGGGCGGTTCGCTCGGCCCGGAGCCGGGCTTCATACGTTGGGTCGCGGGCGCCGTGCCCGTCGACCGGCTCCCCGATGCCCTGACGCGGATCTACGCGCGCTACCTCTCCGATCGTCGCGACGACGAACCGTTCTCCCGATGGGCACGCCGGTACTCGGTCGACGAGCTGCGCTCGGTGCTCGAAGGCGGCGAGACGCGCGGGCTCCACGACGTGGACGTGACCTGCGACGAGGGAGTGCGGCGATGAAGCGATACCGGGTGCGCGAGCAGATGAACGGCATCGCGGAGCCGCCGGGAAAGGTCTGGTTCTGGGAACTTGCGGCCGGTGTGATCGATGCCGACCGCTGCATCCGCTGTGGGACCTGCGTCGCAGCGTGCCCGTCGAATTCGATCGGGGTGCACCGGATGACCGGGCTTCCTGAACTGGTGAAGATGTGCACCGGCTGCTCGCTCTGCTGGGATTTCTGCCCCCGTGGCGGCCTGCGCTACGAGGCGCTGTGGCCGCCGTCGACCCCCGAGGTCACAAAGGCGACCGAGCCGTTCGAGACAGCCTCGGAGGCATCCGTCGGCGCCTGGAAGATCACCGGTGGACCGCCCGGTGACGGGCTGGGCGCGCTGCTCGAGCGCTACGCCGTGCGCGCCGGAGTGAAGGCTCCCGGCGTCCAGGATGGCGGCGCGGTGACGGCGATACTCTCGGCACTCCTCGCTGCAGGGGAGATCGACGGTGCCGTCGTGTCAAAGCCGAGCAGCGGCCGCGACGAGCCGTGGAAGGGTGTCGCCACCGTTGCCACGACCGAAGCGGAGCTCGTGGCAGCGGCCGGCAGCTTCTACAACCAGACGATGGCACTCGCCGAACTGGACCTCTCGCGCTACCCGGCACTGCCGCGGCGACCGAAGCTCGCCGTCGTGGGCACCCCGTGCGAAGTGCAGGGCCTGCGCGCGATGCAGGTGCGACCCTGGGCGACGGGCGCACACCGGGTGGACGCAGTGGTCCTCACGATCGCACTGTTGTGCACCAAGAGCTTCGACTACGAGGCGCTCGTGCTTCGCGAGCTTCGCGATCGGCGCCGTATCGATCTCGAGCGCGTCTCGAAGATCGACGTCGTGCGCGGCCGGCTCGTCGTCGAGTACCGCGACGGCCAAGTAGCGCTCGACGAGCCGGTGAAGGACTTCCACGGGGCGGCATTGAAGGGCTGCGAGGAGTGCGCGGACTTCCTTGGGCGTAGTGCGGATCTCTCGGTCGGCAGCGTCGGCTCCACTGTCGGGTGGACCAGCGTGCTCGTGCGTACCGAGCGCGGCCGACGTGCGTTCGGGAAGGCTCGGGCGCGCCTGGACGTGCGCGAGCTGGACGACGTCGCCGCGCTGCATCGGCTCGACGCGCTGGACAAGCGCACCGCCCTGCGGGCGCTCCAGCGGCGCTTCGACCCCGACGCCCCGCTCTTCATCGACTACGAGGAGCACGTCCGCGGCTACGACGGCACGCCACGCCAGCCGGTGCTGATTCGACGATGAGCGCGAGAGCGTCTCGTGCCGAGCCGGCGTGGCCATGGCTCCACTTGCCCGACGAGCCGATCGGCCAGCGCGACGCCTGGCGAGCGGCGGTGCGACGCGGGGTGGAGCTGACCGAGGTGGTCGGCGGTCCCGGCGGGATCGCCGAGTGGCTCTGGGCGCGCTGGTCGGTCCTCGGTCGCGCCGACACGAGCGCAGAGGACCTCAGAGCCGTAGCCCTCGGCTACCGCAGAGAGCTCTGGCTGTGGCTCTTCGGCGACCGGACGTGGACCCAGTGCTGCGCAGGGCTGATCGGTCGGTTGCGGCGTCGCCAGCCGACCCACGTGCGGGAGCCTGCGGGGCACGGCGAGCGCCGGTGACCGTCCACCTCGCGGGTGCGGCTGCACCGCACCGCACAGCTCCCATGGCGCACCGTTCCTAGACACTGAGCAGGACTGAGTCCTGCCCTGTGGGTGGCCCCGAACGGTCTTGGGCCACCTGGTCCCCTTCGCTTCCGGTGGGCACTGTGGTCTTACTTCCACCGTCCGGGGTGTGCCGTGTGCACACCGTCGGTGGTTGCCTCACGCCTTCCCTTGGCAAAGGTTCCCTGTGGGTAACGCGCTCGGCCAGTGCGTCAGCTGTCCCAGCTGTCGGAATGGGCCATCCATTGGAGGCACTCGCAGTAGCTCGTTCCCCATCCTCTGGTGAGGTCCGAGCGCTCGTGCCCCGTCTCCGGATTCGCTGTCCGAGCCCACGTCTCCCGACGGCCACCGATGCCGCATGGTGACCGCTGAGAGAAGCTTCTGGGTGTTGCGCCTTCAGTGGGGCGAGCCAGTGCTGGCTTCCCCACAAAGAGGTGTAGGCGGGGTCGACGGCGATGACCGCCACCTTGTGGTTGTAGGCCATCTGGGTGAGCCGGTCACGCAGCTTGGCGGTCGGCAGCCCAAAGATGTGGCGGCGGAAGGTCTTGCCCCTCTTGCCTCGTGAGGGGCGGTTGCCTGAGTGCTCCCGGCCCTCTGTGCGCTGTGCTTTGAAGTCGAGGTTCTCGATGACGACCGCCCCAGCGTGGTGGGCGTCTGCAAGACCAAGAACCTGTGAGATGACATCTCTCACCCGTGCGTCACGAGTCGTAGTGGACAAACCGTCCAAGACAAGGGGAATCGTGATCGGGGTGCCCAGAGGGTTGCCGTAGCAGTCGAGCACGCAGAGCGCCAGATGTCCGACGTTCAAGTCGACGGCGACCACCGGCCCGCGCCGGAGCTGGTCCAAGGTGGCGATGGGGACAGCGCCCGTCTTCCATGAGGCGTCGATGTACCAGCGGCCCTTCTTCGGGTCATGCGAGATGTCGTAGCGGATCGCGCCACCACTTGCTTGCGCCCCAACCTCGTCACCGCGATGAGTGAAGGTGGCCGGAGCGCTCAGCCGGTAGCGGCCGTGGGGGCGATTGGCCAAGTGGGTGAGCGGCGCAGGGAGCTTAAGCTCGACCCAGTGCTCGATCGGGTGCCAGCGGATGGTCTCGTTCCCCCACGCCTTGTCCTTCTCACCGTCGGCGGTGATGAACCACCTCGAGGCCTCCCACCCACAGCGCCACTCGGTTTCGCTCTGGCCGGCGGCACACAGGTTGTGTCGCAGACGCGCCAGTCGCTTCCCGCCCCGACAGACACTTGGGGTGCCGGCCTCGAGTTGTGCCTCGACGTCCTTCAACCGTACAGAGAGGACCTGAAGCCGCCGCTGCTTCTCCCAGCGCTCGGCCGGACTCGAGTAGCCGTAGTAGTGGCCCAACTTGGCTCCTGCGGGGGCCTTGGTACGTCCGGCAAGCTTCTTGGTCCTCGTAGAAAGTGACACCCGCTCGGCTTTCAGGTTTCGCATCGCGAGGCCATAGGCGTCCTCGGTGGTCCTCGTGATAGCCCCTGCCCACCGAGACGATGACGCTTTGGTCAGCGCCTGCTTGCGGGAACGGCGTGACTCAGCCCGCTTTTTTGGATCCAAGGCCCCTTCTTTGCAACGTGCCGCGAGGTCACCTGACGCCAGGGACCCGAGGTGGCTGCCCACGGCAACGAGCACCTGGGCATCGTGGTCGTCCACCCTCAGCCGGGTGCGGACCCTGGCGCCGCCGGGAGGCGCCACCACGAAGGGTGCAGCCATCTTGCGCAGCGTCTTCGTGTGGCTCACGAGACCAGCGTTTCATCCAGATGTGACAGCGCCCATCGGCCCCACGTCTCTTGCGGCACAGCGCAGTGCCTTCTCTGCCCTGTTGCGAGCCCACGTCTCCCGGAGAGCCGGGCGCAGAACGACGTGAGCACCTCGGTCACGTCGCGCACCAAGTCGTCATCGACTTCACCGTCGTCGGTGATCACCAGCCTTCTGCCCGAGGCTGCCAGAGTAGCGTCGACAAGCTCGGTGTTCATCCTCCCGAGCCGGTCCCCGTGCTCGACCACGACCGTGGTCACCGTCGGGTCCGAAAGCAGGCGACGGAGCTTGGTGCGCGCCCCGTTCATCGCCGAGCCGACTTCTGCCTCTACCCGGACGGCAGGCTGGCCAGCCTGGGCTGCCCACTCGGAGAGCCGAGCCACCTGACGGTCGAGGTCACCTCGCTGGTCGTGGGAGGACACCCGGGCGTAGAGACCGAGTGCGTCGCGATGCGTTGGTTGGCGCGTCGGGGGAGACGAGGATGGTCCTCTCGTTCACCCTGATCGCGCGGACCGGCAGGGTCCCGTTGCAGAACCAGCGAGAGGCCGTCTGCGGGTGCACCCCTTGCAGCCTCGCCCACTGGGTCACGTTCGCATCCACATGGCATCACTCGAACGAGTGTTCGTTGTGTATGGCTCACATGTTGGGCAGCTGCTCCCAACCCTCGTGGGCGGGCATCAGGAGAGCGGTTGGAGGAGCCGCGTAGTGCTCGGCGTCGGCGGCGTGTTGTGCACCCGGGCTCGAACGCGGACTGTTGACGTCATGCGATCAGTCACACAAGACTGATCGCATGAGTCTCTCGCGCTTGGTCGTCCTGGGACTTCTTGCCGAGCACGGACCGCTGTACGGTCACGAGCTCCGCCGAGCAGCCGAGGCGCGGCACGTCGAGTCCTGGGGCGGGGTGGGGCCCGGCGCCTTGTACCGCGAACTGCACCAGCTCGAGGCCGAAGACCTGATCGAGCTCGTTCGTAACGAGCAGGTCGGCAAGCGTCCCCCTCGCGCCGTCTACCGGGTGACCGACGCCGGGCGCGAGGCGCTGCGGGCACTTCGCGCCGAGACGCTCGGCGCATTCGATCGCCCCCCCGACCCAGTGGGTGTCGCCCTGCTCTTCGGCGGTGCCGAGGACCTCGAGGAGCTGCTCGGGGCACTGGGGCGTCGGCACGTGGCCGCGATCGCCGCCCTCGATAGCCTGCAGGCCAAACGGGCTCGCCTCGAAGAGCTGGGCGTGCTCGGTGCCTCCGGACGGGCGGTCTTCCGCCGCGCCGAGCTGTACCTGGGGGCCGAGCTGGCCTGGCACGAGGAGTGCGCCTCGGTGCTGTGCGCGGAGACCGCAGGGGATCTCGGGACCGCCGGTGTCGCCCGAGATCCGAGTGTCGTCCGAGATGGTACCGGTGGCATCGGCGCGGCCCGGGAGCGGCGCGCCGAGCGCGTCAGCACGCCCGCAGTGGGCAAGAAGGGGGGGGCGACGCGATGACTCGCGAGCCGACCATCGGGACGGCGCCAGCGGTCGACGAGCAGCGCGGGCGCTCTGCTCGCACCGGTCTCGCCATGGTGGTGGTCATGACCGGGGTCCTCATCACCGCGGTGGACACGACGATCGTCGTGCTGGCGCTCCCCGAGATCGAGCGCGGCTTGGACGTGGCGCTCTCCTCGGTCATCTGGGTCGTCATCGGCTACCTGCTCGTCATCACCCTGCTCGCCACCCAGGTCGGCCGGCTCGGGGACATGTTCGGTCGGGTGCGGATGTACGAGGCAGGGTTCTTGGTCTTCGTCGTCGGCTCGCTGCTGTGCGCGCTGGCCTGGAACGAAGCGGCCATCATCGGCTTTCGAGTCCTCCAGGGCATCGGTGGGGCGCTCGTCACCGCCAACAGCGGGGCGATCATCGCCGACCTCTACCCGCCCGAGCGGCGCGGTCGGGCCTACGGGTACAACGCGGTGGGCTGGAGCCTCGGGGCGGTCCTCGGCATCGTCCTCGGCGGTCTGATCGTCACCTACATCTCGTGGCGGTGGATCTTCGGGATCAACGTGCCGATCGGTGCCGGTGCGCTGATCCTGGCGACGAGGGTCCTGCACGACCGCGGCGAACGGGCCCGGCGCCGGCTCGACCTCCTCGGCATGGTCACCCTCGGCCTCGGCCTGTTCGGCGTGCTGTGGGCCATGACCACGCTCGCCACCTCGTCCCTGGACCCGACCGTCCTCGGCTACCTCATCGGCGGGGTGGTGCTCATCGGTGTCTTCGTCGTCGTCGAGGCACACCAGCGCGAGCCGATGCTCGACCTCTCGCTGTTCAAGATCCCGACCCTCGCCCCGACGCTGCTCGCCTCGCTGTTCCAAGGGCTCGCCAACTTCGCCGTGCTGTTCTTGGTCATCATGTACCTCCAAGGTCCACGCGGGCTCTCTCCCATTCACGCCTCGTTGCTCCTCGTGCCCGGCTACGTCGTCGGCTCGGCCATCGGCCCGTACGCCGGGCGCCTGGCGGACCGGCTCGGACCGGTGCTGCCGGCGACGGTCG
>JAJZMN010000045.1 GCA_021850345.1 Actinomycetes bacterium
CCCGGGAGCGTCTTTCGCGGCGGCCCTCCCGGGAGCGTCTTTCGCGGCGGCCCTCCCGGGAGCGTCTTCGGCGGGGAGGCCTCGGGGGCCCGGCGTCGACGGCGCCAGTCCTCCGAGGTCCCTCCCCGCGAGATGGAGGCGACGTTCCCCGCGCCAGCGGGCGTCAAACTCCCGCGCCCCCGCGCCAGCGGGCGTCAAACTCCCGCTCGGCGGGTATCGCTCCGTGACGACCGGCGGGTCGCCCTCCGTGACCGACGGACGAAGGAGATCACCATGCCAGGATCGACAGCCGAAGCAGCCCACGAGGCCGACCGCACCCCGACCGACGACGAGGCGAAGGCGGCGGAACGCTCGGCGGACGAGCTTCGCGAGTCCGGCGAGGAGGAGTCGGTCGCCGAGCATTACAAGGAGATGGCCCGGCGCGGCGTCGAACAGAAGGGCGAGGGCAAGATCGACTAGTCAAGATCGACTCGTCCGGATCGACTAGTCCCGATCGACTCGTCCCGATCGGCTCGTCCCGATCGGCTCGTCCCGATCGACTCGTCCCGATCGACTCGTCCCGTTCCTGCGGGCAATGATGCCCGCATGGATCGCTCACCCACCGGGGTCCCGCGCGGTGCGCTCGCGGGCTGCCTCGTCGCCGACTTCAGCCGGGTCCTCGCCGGACCGCTCGCGACGATGATCCTCGGGGACCTCGGCGCGACGGTGGTGAAGGTCGAGCACCCCCGCGGCGACGACACGCGCCAGTGGGGACCACCGTTCGTAGGCTCGGAGAGCACCTACTTCCTGAGCGTCAACCGCAACAAGCGGAGCGTCGTGCTCGACTTGTCCACGCCCGAGGGGTTGTCGGACGCCCGGCGCCTCGCCGAACGGGCGACAGTATTCGTGGAGAACTTCCGCCCCGGTCGCCTTGCCGACTTCGGCCTCGGCTACGAGCAGCTCTCGTCCACCAACCCCGGGATCGTCTACGCCTCCATCTCGGGGTTCGGCGGTGAGGGCACGCCGGGGCAGAACCTCGCTGGCTACGACTTCGTGGTCCAGGCCATGAGCGGGCTCATGGACATCACGGGGCACCCCGGTGGCCCCCCCACGAAGGTCGGCGTCGCGGTCGTCGACGTGCTCACGGGTCTCAACGTTGCGATCGGGATCCTGGCCGCGCTCGGCGCACGCCGCGAATCGGGCCGCGGTCAGCTCGTCGAGGTGAACCTGATGTCGAGCGCGCTGGCCGCGCTCGTCAACCAAGCGTCCGCGTACCTCAACACCGGCACCGTTCCCCACGCCATGGGGAACGGTCATCCGAGCATCGCCCCGTACGAGACGCTCGCCACCATGAAGGGCGCGCTGGCGGTGGCCGTGGGCAACGACCGGCAGTTCCGGATCCTGTGCCGCGCGCTCGGCGACGAACTGCTCGCCGACGACGAACGGTTCGCGGCGAACCCCGCGCGGGTCGCGCACCACCAGGCGCTCGTCGAGCGGCTCGAGGCACTGCTCGCGTCCCGGCCGGCCGTCGAGTGGGTCGAGGTGCTGCGCGCGGCGGGCGTGCCATGCGGCCCGGTGAACGACATCGGCGCCGCGTTCACCGACGCGCACCAGCTCGGCCTCGGAGCCGTGGTGGAGCACCCAGGGCCGGCGGGCGACGTCCGAAGCGTCGCCAACCCGCTGCGCCTCTCCGGCTCCCCGGTCAGCTACCGGCGACCGCCGCCGCCGCTCGGCCACGACACCGACGAGGTCGTGGCGTGGCTCCGCACACCCGGCCCGGCCCGCCCGTTGGATCCCGCGCGGTAGCGGGCGGCAGCCCGTGGTCCGCATGCCCGGTGGTCTACATGCCCGGCATCCCGACCGGCTGGGAGGCGTCGGGGCTCGGCAGGCTCAGGGTGCGGTGGTCGCGGGCTGGCGCGCGCTCACGAGCTGTGCGAGCTCCTCTTGGACCTTCCAGTCGTGCTCGACCTCGTCGCGCTTGGCGGCCCGTGGCGACCACCGTCCGGCCATGAAGAGCACCAGCGGGATGAAGGCGAGCTCCGCACCGACGCACACCCACCACCAGTGCTGCCACTGAGAGGCCGTCGAGGCGCTTGCCGCGGCCACCTGACGGAGCTGAGACGCATGGGCCGTGAAGAACGCCGCTTCGTGCGGGATGCGCGCGTCGTGGGCGACCGCGAGGAGGTTCTTCAGGCCGACCTCCTTGATGGCCTTTGCGAGCAGCGGGCCGGGGATCTTCGACTGGGGGTACTTGGCGAGCTGCGCGAAGAGCGCGGGGTGCGCGAGCACGATCTTCACGGTCGGATCGGCCTTCTCGATCGCGAGCGCTTTCTTGCCGAGGGTGCCGTACTGGACGAGCGCATTGGTGGACGAGACGACGTAGGGAAGGATGAACACCGAGATCGCGACCGTCGCCCGGATGATCCAGCCCCAGACCGCAAGACCGTGCGCGGTCAGTGCCGGGTTCCGCCGTTCGACGGTCTCGGTGAAGCTGGCCATCCAGGGCGCGTAGGCGATGGCGAGGAAGATCGCCAGCAACGAGACGATCCACGCGAGCGTGTAGTAGCCGGTGTGCGGGGCGGTCGCCTTGGTGAGGTAGACGATCGTCATGACCGCCGCACCCGCGGCGCCCACGATCATGAAGGGCTTTCGCACTCGCAGGCGGTCGGAAACGACCCCCACCACGACGAGCGCGACGGCGTCCGCCGCCCACCACCAGTTGCCCAGCGCGTTCGCCTGCGACGGGGAGAACTTGAAGATCGTCTCGAAATAGATGGGGTTGAAGCCGACGGCCGTGTAGTAGATGACCAAGAGCAGGCTGATCGCCACGGCGGACAGCACGACGTCGGTACGCACCACCTGTCGCCAGGGCTTGCGCAGGCCGGCCTCGACGTCGATCCCCTTTGCCCGCGCCTCGATGAGGGCCCGGTCCCGGAGGCTCACCATCAGCTGGTCACGGAGCCTCGGGGACAGCTCGCGCAGACCGAAGAGCGCGACGAGGAAGACGGCGACGCCGGCGATCCCGCAGATGACGAACTGGTCCTGCCACGCGACGAGGTGGCTCAGCGTGTGGCTGGCGACCTCCGCGACCACCAGGCTGCCCACGACCGGTCCGAGGGTCCAGAAGCCCATCGCCGACGCCCGGCCCAGTTGCGGCGAGAAGTCCCGCACGAGCGCAGGCGTCGCGACGAGGACGATCCCCTCGACGAACCCCACCGCGCAGAGCGCGGCGCCGAAGGCCCATTCGCTGGGCGCGTTGGGGATCGCGAACAACGTGAGGAGCGCGGTGACGCCGAGTCCATAGGCGACGAGGTTGGCCCGTCCCCAACGGTCCGCGAGCCCCGCGAGCACGGAGGTGAAGGCGCCGATCGCGTTGAGCACCACGGTCACGTCCACGTAGAAGCGGAAGGACATGTGGTAGTGCTCGAGGATCTGCGGCGCGACGGCTCCAGGGACGTACAGCTGGTAGTAGAGAATGATCGTGGCGACCACCACGATCCCGAGGTAGAGCACGCGCCGCGCCGTGTCGGGGTAGCGGTCCACCTGCCGGTACCACAGCGCTCTCGCGAGCGCGCTGCGACCCGTCTGCGGCGGTGCCCCGCCAACCATCGTCGTGCCCATCGAGACGTCGCCCCCCTGTGAATGAGCGTTCATAGACCGCCCCTCCCCAACGCTAGCCTGAGATGGGCCGGGGGAGCCTCCCCGCACGGCCACAGGGGGCGGTATGGCGACGCGGGCGGAAGTGCAGGGCAGCGACCTCTCCCCTGCCGCGCAGCGGATCTTGGCGGCCGCCGACGGTCTCTTCTTCCGGCAGGGAGCGGCCGCCACCACGGTGCGCGAGATCACCTCTGCGTGCGGGCTCACGCCGGGGGCCCTGTACAACCACTTCGAGTCCAAGGACGACTTGCTCTTCCAGCTCGTCATGCGCCGCCATCTGCTGATCGCCGCGGCGCTCGAGGAGGCGCTCGCCACCGCGCCGCCCCAACCCGCGGCGCGCCTGGAGGCGGCCGTGCGCGTCTACGCCCGGGTCCACCTCCGCCCGGCGGCGCGCACCGGCACGAGGGTCGCCAACCGCGAGTACCGGTGCTTGTCCGGCACTCGGCTCGCCCAGGTGGTCGCCGTGCGGCGGTCGCTGCGCGACCGGCTGGTCGAGATCCTCGAGGACGGGACCGCGCAGGGGCACTTCGCCGTCTGCGGCGGTCGGGACCGCGCGTCCCTTGTCGTGGCGGCATCTACGATCCTCGAAATGTGCGTGCAGGCCGCCGAGTGGGTGCGCGAGGACGGACCGCTCGGCGTCGAAGCGCTCGAGGACCGGTTCGTGGAGATGGCGCGCCGGCTCGTGGGAGCGAGATGACCGAGATGGCGCGGCGAAGCTGGGCCGGCGCGGCGATGGTCGACGTGCTGGCCGTCCTCCTCTTCGTCGTGATCGGACGGGCATCCCACCAGCACGCGGAAACCGCCGGCGGCATCGCCTCCACGGCGTGGCCGTTCGCCGCGGGGCTGGGTCTCGGATGGGGGCTGCTCGCCGCTGCCGGAAGGCTTCGTGGCCGTTCGGTCTCCCCCTCGTCCCTCTCGTCCGGCGCTGCCGTCTGCGTCACGACGGTCGCGTTCGGGATGGCGTGTCGTGTCGTGGCGGGCCAGGGCAGTGCCCCCGCGTTCGTCGGGGTGGCGACGGGCTTTCTCGGCGCGCTCATGCTCGGCGGCCGGGTTGCGCTCGGTGCCGCGGGACGGCGGCTCGCCCGCGCCGGACGGAACTGACCGCCGGCCGCTGCGCTCAGGTCCGTAGCGCCGACGCCGGCGGGCGCTCCGAAGGCCCGACGGCCTGCGAGGCCGAGCCGCCCTCGGCTCTGGGGCGCGCACGGAGCACGATCGGCACCAGGTACGCGCTGCCGGCGAGGACGGATGCCACGAACATGAGGGCGATCCCGAGGAACCGCACGGCGGAGTGGGGCTCGGTCATGAGCCCGCCCGCCCCCGCGAGCGCCGTGCACACCGCTCCCGTCCATCCCGAGATCCGGGCGATGCGGCCGAGGCGGCGCACCCGGACCAAGAACGCGAGCGCACCCAGGGCGATGAAGAGGCCGAGGGTCGCGTGGATGCCGTAGACCGCGGCGCCCCGCTGGGGCACCCACTCGCTCGGCCGGCCGAAGGGGACGAGCACGAGAGCCACGATCCCGACGAGCAGCTCCACGGCCACCGCCGCGGCGAGTGCCGCCGCCCAGATGCCCGTCTCCGCCTCGACGTCGACGGGCTTCGTCGACGGTGAAGCCTCAGGGACCGTCGTGGCGCCCCGCTCGCGCGAGCGCCACCGCCTCGCCCGGAAGGCCTCGGGGTCCTCGTGGACGAGGTGCCACCACCCGAACACGGCGAGCGCCGCGAAGATCGGCCACTCGATCGAGTACACCCAGCTCAATTGGTTGCCCGCGAGCGCTCTCGTGGCCTGCCACCAGCCTGCGAGCGCGCAGCCCGGGGCGACGACGAGCACCTCGACGTGCAGCAGCAGCGCCCGGGGGGAGAGCCAGCGCTGCCGGAGCACCGAGGCGCGCGGGGCGCGGCCGGTCGGGGAATCTCCCGGGCGCTCCGCGGAGGGCGCGGCCGCCTCGAAGCGCTTCGTCATCTTCCGTTCCGCGACGAACCCGCAGAACGGGACCGTCCCGGCGAGCAGCACGAGCAGCATCTGCCACTTCGGGACCCGGAGCCTCCGGGTGAGCTGGAAGGCCGTCACCAAATAAACGATGTACAAGAAGCCGTGCAGCGTCCCCACGTCGTTCACGACCTGCGGGCGGTGTGCTGCGAGCTGCAGCGGGATGCCGGCGAAGACGAGCACGATGAGGAGCACGGCCGTGGTCAACGCCATGACCCGGTATCGGACGAGCACCCCCCTGCTCATGAGGACCCAGGCTACGCCGCGCTCTGCGGACGGCAGCGGTCGGGTCACCCCTCTTCGATCGAGCGGATCCGCTCGGCGAGGAACCCTTCGGGGTCCTTCGCCCGCTCGACGAGGAGGTCATGCAATTCGGGGTGCGTCAAGACGAGGAAGCGATTGTTCCTGATGGCGTCGACGACCATCTCGCCGACCGCCATCGGATCGGCCGGGGTCATGCCTTTGACCGGCGGTCGCATGCGGACCGGGGCGCCCGAGAAGGTCACTTGCTGGCGGAGATTGGTGGACACGGGGCCGGGGCAGAGGCACGTCACGCCGACATGCCGGGGATGGAGGTACAGCGCCAGCGCCTCGCTGAGGGCGATCACCGCCGCCTTGCTCACCGAGTAGGGCATGCGCTCGTACGCGTACTGGAACAACCCGGCCGCCGACGCGGTGTTCACGATGTGGCCGCTCTCCTGCTCGAGGAGCAGGGGGAGGAACGTCGCGTTGCTTCGGACGATCGACAGGAGGTTCGTGCTCATGGTCCGCTCCCACTCGTGGAGCGGGATCTCCTCGGGAACGCCCGCGGCGACGACGCCGACGTTGTTCATGACGATGTCGATACGTCCAAGACGGCGCAGGACCATGTCGCGCGCGGTCTCGAATGCCGCCTGGTCGTTGACGTCGAGCGCCATGCCGAAGCACTCGGTGCCGCGCCAGGACGCCTCGTCGGCCACCGCCATCGCCCGGTCACGGTCGATGTCCGCGACCGCGACGTGCGCGCCAGCGGCCGCAAGCGCGACGGCCGACCCGCGACCGATCCCGCTCCCCCCGCCGGTGATCAGGGCCACCTTCCCAGAGAGGTCCTCCATCAGGTCGTGCCGCCAGGTCGTGACGAGGTCATGAACGCATATTTGCAGGTCTCGGCGCCGGCGATGACCGCGTCGGCCACGGGGGTCCCCGAGGGGCGTCGCCGCGTCGCAGCAGGGGCGAATTGGGCCGTCGGGGGCCCGGGGGTCGCTCGGCTCGGCGTCATCGCGCGCCGTCGCGGCGCTTGCGGGCGAGCACCTCGAGGTTCCAGGTGAGCACCTCGCGCAGCCCCGGCACGTGCACGATCCCGCGAGCGAGCTCGGGGAGATAGCGCGGGCGCGCCTCGACGACCTCGAGAAGCGGATGCGCCCCCAGGCGCCGGAGCGTCGCGCCGACGTGGAGGGGGAACAGCGACTCCCCGAACGCGTTCTTCGGGTCGTGGCCCGTGGCCCGGGAGTACCGGCGACGTGCGCGAGCACCCCCGAAGTAGTGCCAAGGAGACGTCTCGTGGCCGCCCCAGGGCCCGTACCAGTTGGTGAACGACAGCCACAGGTACCCAGCCGGCCGCAGGACTCGCGCCATCTCGTCGACGACCGCGTACGGCTGGGCCACGTGCTCGAGCACGTTGGAGGAGACGACGAGGTCGAAGACGTCCGAGGGCAACGGCAGGGCACGGGCGTCCGCGACGACCGACCCCGGGACCGGGGGTCCCCGCCAGGACAGCTCGCCGGGGTCCTCGTCGACGAGCACGCAACGCGTGCCTGCCGCCCGAAGGGCGCGCGTCAGGTACCCCGCGCCCCCACCGACGTCGAGGACGAGTGCCCCGGCGAGCCCGACGACGGACTCGAGCTGCGTGACGGCGTCAGCCGACACGAGGTCGTAGAAGGCATCGGGATCCCGCTGTTCGAGACGGAAGCCCCGGAGGAGACGCAACGAGCGCCCGACCGTCCTTCGCCGCGACGCGCCCCCGCTCACGCCGGGCGGGGAGCCAGCACGCTGTCGAGGAACGCGAGCGCCCTCGTGTAGGCGTCGATCCGGTTGGGGAGGCGGGCCAGGCCGTGGCCCTCGTCCTCGTAGACGGTGAGCTCGCATCGGATCCCCCGTTGGGTCAGGCGGGCGACGAGCTGCTCCGCCTCGGCCACCGGTACCCGGGGGTCGTTGCGGCCGTGGACCACGAACAGCGGCGCACGGATCCGGTCTGCGCTCCGTAGCGGGGACGCCCGCTCGAGAAAGGGTCGGTCTGCGGAGAGGGAGCCGTACTCGCGCTCGCGGTGGGCCCGACGGTAGTCCGCCGTGTGCTCGAGGAAGGTCACGAGGTCCGAGATCCCGACGATGTCGACCCCTGCGGCCCACAGCTCCGGCTGGAAGGCCAGGCCGGCCAGCACCATGTAGCCGCCGTAGGAGCCG
>JAJZMN010000168.1 GCA_021850345.1 Actinomycetes bacterium
GAGGGTCCTCCATACGAGTGACTGGCACATCGGCCGGAGATTCGAACGAGAACCGCTCGAGGAGGAACAGCGTGCCTTTCTCGCCTGGCTGGCGAGGAAGGTCGACGAGCTGGGAGTCCACCTCGTGGTCGTGGCAGGGGACGTCTACGACCGCTCGTTGCCATCGGAAGAGGCCGTGGCACTGCTCGACGAGGGGCTGGACCAGCTGCGGGCGGCAGGTGCGACGGTGGCGATGATCCCCGGGAACCACGACAGCGCGCGCCGCCTCGGGTTCGGCGCCCGCCGCCAGGCCCTCGGAGGAGTCCACGTCTTCGCAGACGACCAGCACGCCCCGGAGCCCTGGCTGTTCGAGACGGGCGGCGAGGCGGTGGCCGTCGTCGCGGTGCCCTTCCTCGACCCTCTCGTCGCTCCCGCACCACTTCCCAACGCAGACGGCTCCCCTCGTGCTCGGACGCACGCCAGCGTGTTGCACGACTTCCTCGGCGCGGGGCGTGATGCCCTCTCCCTCTTTCCGGGGGTGCCCTCGATGGCGGTCGCCCACGCGTTCGTTGCAGGCGCGGCTTCGTCGGATTCCGAAAAGATCCTGGCGATCGGGGGGACGGACCTCGTCGATGCGTCGGCCTTCGGCGGTTTCGACTACGTCGCGCTCGGTCACCTTCACCGCCCGCAGCTCGTCGCTGGCGACGAACGGATCGCGTACTGCGGATCGCCCCTGGCGTACTCCTTCAGCGAGGAGCACGCGAAGAGCGTGAGGCTCGTGGAGGTCGAAGACGGGCGGGTGCAGCGGGTCTCCACGCTGCCCGTCCCGGTCGGGCGCCCCGTTGCCACTCTGGAAGGGACGCTCGAATCACTCCTGGCCGACCCCGCTCACGACGCCCTCGTCGAGCATTGGGTGGCGGCACGGTTGACCGACCACATCACTCAGGTGCAGCCTCTCGAGCGACTGCGGTCCCGCTTCCCTTATGCGGTGAGCGTCCGCTACGCCGGCTCCAATCCTGGCCGGACAGGGGCAAGCCGCAGCACTGCGGGTCCGTCCAGCCGCCTCGGATCTCCTCTGTCGGTGACCGACATGGTGCTCGCGTTCCTCGAGGAGGTTGGCGGCGGTCCACCCGAGGAGTGGACGCGCGCGCTCGTCGTCGAGGCCCTCACCGCGGCCGGGCCGTCGCGCGTGCCGGGGATGCCGAGCAGGACATGAGACCCGTCTCGCTCACGCTGCAAGCGTTCGGTTCCTACCCGGGCGAGCTGTACGTCGACTTCGCCCGGCTGTCGCGACACGGGGTCTTCTCGATCAGTGGGCCGACCGGCGCCGGGAAGTCGACGATCTTCGACGCGCTGGTCTACGCCCTCTATGACGACCTCCCCGGCTTCAGGGTCGACGGCAACGTCCGCAGCCAGTTCGCGGATCCTTCGACGCCCACGTATGTGTCGCTCGACTTCGTGGTTCATGGTGAGCGCTGGCGGATCGAGCGTCGTCCGACGCAGCCCGTTCGCCGGCAGCGCGGAGCGGGTGCCCCGATCGAGCGGAAGTCGACCGTGGTGCTCGGGCGTGTGGGTGGGGACGGTGAGCTCGCGCCCGGCAGCACGAGTACCCGCAAGGAAGAGGTGAAGCGCCGGATCGACGCGCTCGTCGGCCTGACGAAGGAGCAGTTCGAGCAGGTGGTGCTCATCCCGCAGGGCCGCTTCGAGGAGGTGCTCAAGTCGGACACCTCGAAGCGGGCACCGCTCCTTCGGCGACTCTTCCCGGTGGAGGTCTTCACGCGGCTCACCGAGAGCCTGCGATCGATCGCGTTGTCCCGCCAGGTGGAGTACGAGGAGGCGGCTCGCGCCCGGTCCTCCCTCGTCGAGCGGCTGCAGACGGCGTACGAGGCGGCGATCCGCCAATTGCCGGACGATCTGCGCGACACGCTCTCCGGGCAGCGGCCGGACGCCGAGCAGGAGCCGCTCTTGGACGCGCCGTGCTCGCCGGCAGCGTGGACGGACCGCCTCGGGGTGCGCGTGCAGGAGCTCACGACGGCGCTCGGTCGCGTTGAGGAGCTCGTCGCGCAGCTTGCGTCGACCTCCGAGAAGGCGCGTCTGGCGCTGGAGGAGGGGCGGCGGTCAGCCGCCGACTGGGACCAGTGGAAGATGGACCTGGCCGTGGCGGCCTCGTTCGCCGACGAGGAACGCGACGACGAGGCAGAGCTCGCGTCGCTCGAGCGGGCCCGCCGGCTCTCGGACCTGCGCGGAGCCTTGGGCGAATGGACGGATGCCCGGCGGCGGCTGAGCCAGCTGGAACCCGAGGTCGCTTCGCTGATAGACGGGATCGGCGCCACGTGGCGCGATGAGCCCGGTGCCTTGGCACCCGATGCCATCGCGCCCGGTGCGGTGTCACCCGGCGTCACTGCCTCTGGGGATCCCTGGTCCGCTGCGTGCGCCGATGCCCACGCGGCCGGCCTCATGGCTGAGCGAGCCGCCGCGGATGCGCGGCGCCTCGCCGGAGAGGTCGCCCGGTTCGAACGGCTCGTCGAGGTGGAGGGGTTGCTCGACGGTCGGCGCTTGGCACTCGAGGAGCGTCGCTTGGAGTTGGCCGAGCGCGCGCTCAAGCTCGACGCCGAGGAGCAGTCGGTGGCGCTCGTGTCCGAAGAGACGCAACGCCTTCGGACGGAGGTCACGTCTCTTGGCGCGCTTTCCGAGGCCGTTGCCGGCCTCGAGCGCGAACACCAGATGGCGTCCCGGCGTGCGGCAGCGATCGCGGACCTTCGGCGGATCGAGTCCGAGCTCGTTGAGGCGGTGGAGGAGTCGGCGCGGGCGACCTCGGTGGCCGAAGCCGTGCGAGCGTCCTGGCGCGACGGCCTCGCGGGCCGCTTGGCGCAGCTGCTCGAGGACGGCGCACCCTGCCCGACCTGCGGTGCCATCGACCACCCCGCACCCGCCGTGCTCGGGGAGGACCGTGCCGGCGACGAGGAGCTGGCTGCCGCCGAAGCGGCGCGGGACGAGGCGATCCGGCTGCAAGGCGTGGTCGAGCAGCGTGCTGCGGCAGCCCGTGGCGTGATCGACGCGCTCGCAGAGACGAGGCCCGTAGAAGCGGTGGAGGCCGATCTCGCCGAGCGGCGCGAGGCGCTCGGCTTGGTGCGCGACGCGGCGGAGCGGCTGGAGGCCGTGGCCGCCGAGGAGGCGCGTCGACGCGGCGCACTCGTCGAGGCCCGACAAGTGCTCGGGTCGGACGAGCGAAGTCTCGAGGTCGACGGCGCGCGGCTCGGGGCAGACCGAGCGGCGCACGAGCGCGACGTCGCTGCATTCGTCGAGGTGCACGGCGCGCTGGAGTCCCCCGCCGCGCGTGCGGCCGCCCGTGCCGAGATGGCTGCCGACTTCGCAAGGCTGGCCGGCGTCCTCAAGGAGGTCGAAGCCGCCCGGGACTCGCTTCGGCACTGCATGGTGGTGGTGGAGCCTGTCGCGCGGGAGCTCGGGGTGATCGACCCCGAGGAGCTCTTCCTATGGCTGCTCGACCCGAGCGACATCGAGGCTCGCAGCGCCGAGCTCGAGGTGCGCCGCGCTCGGCGGGAAGACGTGCGCCGCCGGATCGCCGAATACGAAGCGAGGGCGGAGCGCAACCTCGGTGGCGGCGCCGAACGTCCCGACGTGTGCTCGCTCGAGGTGGCTGCCCAGGCCGCGCAGTGCGCGCACGACTCCCTGCTCGAGCGGCGCGCGGTGCTCGCCGACCGGGCCGCCGTGCTCTCGGCCGGACCCGACGAATTGGCCTCGGCCGACCGGGTCGTGGATGCAGCACGGCGCGGGCTCGAGGAGGCGAAGACGGTCGCCGATCGTTGCGCGGGCTTGGGCGGCGGTCCCGTCTCCTTGCGGCTCTCGCTCGAGAATTGGGTGCTCGCCGACTACCTGCGCCAGGTGCTCGTTCAGGCGAACCACCGGCTGGACACGATGACCGAGGGGCGGTTCGCGCTCCAACTGAGCGACGGGGTCACCGACGGGCGCAAGCCGTGGGGACTCGACCTCTCGGTGTTCGACGCCAACACCGGTCAGGTGCGACCGGCCACCACGCTCTCAGGCGGCGAGACGTTCATGGCGGCGCTGGCCCTCGCGCTCGGGCTCGCAGACGTCGTCTCGGGCGGATCGAACCGTGAGGTGGGCGCACTCTTCGTCGACGAGGGCTTCGGGTCGCTCGATCCGCAGTCGCTCGATGCCGTGGTCGACGTCCTTCGTTCGTTGGAAGACGGCGGTCGAATCGTGGGAGTCATCAGCCACGTCCGTGAGCTCCAGCAGGCGCTCCCCTCGGGGATCACGGTGGAGCCGTCTGCGCACGGGTCGGTCGCGACGCTGCACTACCCGCCCGACTGAGCGGGGCCCGCCCGACTGAGCGGGGCCTGCCCGACTGAGCACGCAGCGGTCGCTTGGGGCACTGCCGGTGCCGTGGCTTGGGGCTCTGCCGGTGCGGTGGCTTGGGGCTCTGCCGGTGCGGTTACTTGGGGCGCTGCCGGTGCCGTGGCGGGGTCTGCCGGTGCCGTGGCGAGGTCCGCCGGTGCGGTGCCGAGGTCCGCCGGTGCCGTGGCGGGGCTGCCAACCCAGGAGCTGCCGACATTCGCCGACATGACGAGCACCAGGGCTCCGAGCTCCAGCACGGAGAGCCGCTGTCCGAGGATGAGGAGACCCGCAAGGGCAGCGAGCGCCGGCGCCATGCTCAGCAGGATCCCGAAGGCGCGAGGGGTCGCGCGGCGGAGGGCCGCCATCTCACACGAGTAGGGGATCGCTGAGGACAAGAGCGCGACCGCTGCCCCGAGACCGAGCACGGAGGGCCGAAGAAGCGCGGAGCCGGCGTGGACGGCGCCGATGGGAGCGACAAGGACGGCGCCGACAGCCATCGCACCGGCGAGACCGGTCGTCCCGTGGAATCGCTTGCCGGTCTCCTTGTTGAGAAGGATGTAGGCGGCCCAGAAGGAGCCCGCGAGCGCGGCGAAGCCCACGCCCACCAGGTCGAGGTGGTGCAGGACCCCGAAGAGGCTGCCGCTCGCGAGCAGCAGCATCCCCGCGGCCGCCAGGAGCGCCCACACGAAGTCGGTCCACCTCCGCGAGCCCGCGACCGCGATCGTGAGCGGACCGACGAACTCCACCGTGACGGCCACCCCGAGCGGGATTCGGGCGATCGACTCGTAGAAGCAGAGGTTCATCCCGGCAAGGGCCAGGCCGAAGGCGACGACCACGCCCAAGTTCACCCGGTGTGCCGGCCGCAGCAGCCGGCGAAGCCCCCGGACCCGGGGTCGGGCCATGAGCACGAGCGCAAGGGTCGCGAATGCCAGGCGAAGCGTGAGGGTCCCGCTCGGCCCTACTTGCGGGAACAGCTTCGTCGCGAGCGCGGCACCGCACTGGCTCGACACGCCGCTTGCCGCGACGAGCGCCGCAGCGGGAGGCCGAAACGGTGCGGCGCGTTGGTGGACGAAGGGGGGGCGCATCAGGTGGGGTGGGTTCGGGTCGTCGGTTCGGGTCGTCGGTTTCGCGTCGTCGGTTTCGCGTCGTCGGTTTCGCGTCGTCGGGCGGAGTCTTCGTGGTCAAGGAAAGCACCGGTCGGTCGCGGGCTTGTACAGCCGTGTCGACTGGACGACCAGGGTACCGGCGCACGGCTGGACGGGCGTGTGGGGCGGGACCCCACTACCGTGGGCGACGGAGGGGGGTTGAGAGGGAGGAGAGCGACGACATGGGCGCACTGGACGGGCGGGTGGCGATCATCACCGGCGCGGGGCGCGGCATCGGACGCGAGCACGCGCTGCTCTTCGCCGCCGAAGGTGCCAAGGTCGTCGTGAACGACCTCGGTGGCGCGTTGGACGGCTCGGGCGACGACCGAACTCCCGCACAACAGGTCGCGGACGAGATCAAGGCCCTTGGCGGGGAGGCCGTCGCCAACACGGACGACGTCGCCGACTGGGAGGGCGGCAAGCGGCTCATCGACTCGGCCGTCGAGGCCTTCGGCGACGTGCACGTCCTCGTCAACAACGCCGGCATCCTCAGAGACCGCATGCTCGTGAACATGACCGAGGAAGACTGGGACAGCGTCATCCACGTGCACCTGAAGGGCCACTTCGTCCCGACGCGCCATGCGGCCGCCTACTGGCGGGAAAGGGCGAAGGAGGGGGAAGCGGTTCGCGCCTGCATCGTGAACACGTCGTCCACCTCCGGCCTGCTCGGGAACCCGGGCCAGGCGAACTACGGCACCGCGAAGGCCGGCATCGCGGCCTTCACCGTGATCACGGCACAGGAGCTGGGCCGGTACGGCATCCGCGTCAACGCGATCGCGCCCGCGGCGCGGACCCGGATGACCGAGATGACCCCGGGGCTTTCCGACATCGTGAAGCGTCCAGCCGACGAGTCGCAGTTCGACGTCTGGGATCCCGCCAACGTGTCGCCGCTGGTCGCCTACCTCGCAACCGAGGACTGCCCGCTGACCGGACGCGTCTTGTTCGTCCAGGGCGGGTCAGTCCGCAACTTCCAGAATTGGACGATGACCGAGTCCATCGACCGCCCCTCCCGATGGACGATCGAGGAGTTGAGGGCCGAGATGGTCAACCTCTCTCCGGCTCAGGCTGCGGGCACCTCGGCGGCGAAGGGGTAGGTCCGGGGAACGGTCAGAGCCGGCACCGCCACCGTCACTCGGTGATCGAACGGAGCCGCTCGGCGATCTCCGCGGCATGTTCGTCGGGGGGAGCGGTCTGGATGGCCATCAGCTTCGCCATGTCCCCCTCG
This sequence comes from Actinomycetes bacterium, assembly GCA_021850345.1. The sequence goes on from JAJZMN010000168.1 coordinate 6,727, forward strand.
ACCCGGATCCTTCCCGCCATGAATGCCTGCATTCCCGCCTGAGGGTTGCGATCGACGAGGATCGCCTTTGCGGTGACGTAGTCGAGGGTGATCTTGAGGTCGGCGTCTTCGACGTGGCCCTTGTCGATGTCCAGCTCACCAGTCGTCGTGTCCACGTGCGCTTCGAGGTCGATCTCGGCGAACGGGATCTCGGTGACGACGAGGTTCATCCGAACCGGGTGGTTGATCGCCGGGGTCTTGTCCTGGAACTCGGACCGGATCGCGTGGGCCTCCTCGATCCACTCGTCGCTCAGGAATGGGTGGGGCATCGAGCCGCTCCTTCAGTTTCCTTCAGTGCTCTCAGTGCTCTCAGTGCTCTCAGTGCTCCGGGCGTCCGCCGGGCGCCCGCACCGAGCCGCCGTTGATGTCGCCGCCAGAGGTTATGGCGCGTGCGGGCGAGCCGGACGCGGTGTCGTCGGTAGAGTCCCGGGGGTGCCTGCCTCGATCATGCCCGGCGCGGAGCCCTTCTCCGCTGCAGGTGGGCCCGAAGGGGCGCTGCTCGTCCACGGGTTCGGCGGGAGCCCGTTCGGGATGCGGCGCACCGCGGCCCGACTCGCCGCCGCCGGGCTGACCGTGGAGGCTCCGCTCTTGCCCGGCCACGGGACGGCCCTCGAGGACCTCGTGCCGCTCGGTTGGTCCGACTGGTCCTGCGCGGCGGAGGCGATCTTGGTGAGTCTCCAGGTCCGCTGCCCGAGGGTCGCCGTCGTCGGGCATTCCATGGGAGGCACCATCGCCTGCTGGCTTGCCCAGCGCCATCCGGAGATCCGGGGCATCGCGGTCGTCAACCCTCTGGTGCAGCCCTTCGACGACGAGCTCCGCTCCGGCGCCCGGGCGCTCCTCGAGGCGGGCACCGCCATATGGCCCGGCCAGACCCCGGACACCGCGGATCCGACCGTCACCTTCCCCACCTACGAGGGCACGCCGCTCGCGCCGTTCCTCTCACTCAACGAGGCGGCGGACGAGGTCGCGCAGGGGCTCCACCGCATCGCCTGCCCGGTGCTGCTCATCTCGAGCAGGCAGGACCATGTGGTGCCTCCGCACAACGGCGATCTCCTCGTCTCGTCGGTCGCCGGGCCGTCTGAGCGCATATGGCTCGAACGGAGCTACCACAATGCGATGGTGGACTACGACCACGAGGAAGTCGAAAAGCGCATCGAGGAGTTCGTCGTCTCGGTGACCGCCGCGGAGTCTCGGTGACCGCAGTCTCGGTGACCGCCGCGCAGTCTCGGTGACCACACGGGAATCTCAGGAGTGGACAT
>JAJZMN010000073.1:0-4654 GCA_021850345.1 Actinomycetes bacterium
GGAGGGCGGAGGCGCCATCCCAAGTCGAGTGGACGAACCTCGCCAGTACAGGCCGCGCCGCATTCGGCGCAGCTCACCAGCCCGTTCCAACCGAGAGAGCGCTCGGGTGACGGCCTCTGGTGAGCCATCGAAGTCCTCTGGCCGCCAGAAGCGTTCGCGCGACCGCAGGACGCGACCTCGTACCTCCGCCGCGGTAGAGGCACTGTTCCTCATGGTCGTATCATACGGAAGGTTGTCCATAAGTCGATACGCGAACCAGACAAAGAAAGTGGACCGAGGCTCGACCAGTGTCGATGGCCTACCTGTCCAGCGAGCCGTTCAGCGCCGTTGGTGGGCTCCGGACGCTCGGTAGCCGAGGCGGGCGGGCCCGAGTTCCAATCAGCCTCGGAGCGGTGGGCTCGACCGGGCCGGGCCTCGCCGGCGGAGCCGGGTGGTGGCCCACTGCCCGGTGCCTGCTTCGTTTACCCGGGCTCCCGGAGACCCGGCCTGAGCCCGCCAGTTCTCTCTGGCCGACCAGCGCCCCGCTCAGCTCACTCGGCGGCGGGCGAGAGGCACCGTCCGTTGCCCTGCAGCAGCGAGCCGAGGGCGTCGGCGTCGACGGGCTTGGAGAAGTGGTAGCCCTGCAGGAAGTCACAGCCGAGCGCGACGAGGGCGGCAGCCTGCTCTCCGTCCTCGACCCCCTCGGCCACGGCTGCCATGTCGAGGGTGTGGGCGAGGTCGATCTCCGACTTGATGATGGCGGAGTCCTTCGGGTTCCGGCCGAGGCCGCTCACGAACGAGCGGTCGAGCTTCAAGACGTCGACCGGGAAGTGGCTCAGGTAGAGCAGGGAGGAGTAGCCGGTCCCGAAGTCGTCGACGGCGATCGAGACCCCGAGGTCGACGAGCTCGGAGAGGATGGCCGCCGCCCCGAGCGGCTCGCGCATGAGGCCCGTCTCGGTGATCTCGAGGCAGAGTGCCTCCGCCGGCAGCCCCGAGGTGACGAGCAGCCGCTCCACGACCGAGGTGAGGGAGGGGAGCGCCAGCTGGCGTGCCGAGAGGTTGACCGAGAGGTGGAGATCGCCCCAGCCGGCCGCCCGCCACGCGGCCACCTGGGCGCAGGCGTGGCCGAGGATCCACTCCCCGAGCGGGACGATGAGCCCGGTCTCCTCGGCGAGCGGGATGAAGTCCATCGGGGGCAGCATCCCCCGTGTCGGGTGCACCCACCGCACGAGCGCCTCGACGCCGGCGATCCGGCCGAAGGCGTCGACGTAAGGCTGGTAGTGGGCGAGCAGCTGGTCCTCCTCGATCGCCGCGCGGAGGTCGGACTCGTAGACGAAGCGGGTCATCACCTTTTGGCGCAGGTCGCTCGAGAAGACCTCGCAGGTGTCCCCGCCCCGTTCCTTCGCCCGATGGACAGCGAGGTCGGCGTCGGCGAGCAGCGTCTCGGCCAGGCAGGCGGCGTCGTCGCTCGATGCGATGCCGATGCTTGCGCTCGGCGTCACCGAGAAGCCCTTCAGGTCGACCGGCTCGGCGATGGCCGAGCGGATCCGCTCCGCCAGGGCGGCCATGGTCCCGGTGCCGCCGGCGTCCTCTGCCACCACGACGAACTCGTCGCCGCCGAATCGACCGACGGTGTCCGAGGCGCGGACCGCCGCCGCGAGCCGCTTGGCGACCTCGATCAGGAGCAGGTCGCCGGCGGCGTGCCCGAGGCTGTCGTTCACGACCTTGAAGCGGTCGAGGTCGAGGAAGAGCAGGCCGACCTCCCCTGGATGGCGCTCGAGGCGGGTGAGGGCGCGAGCCAGCCGGTCGCGGAGGACCGCCCGGTTGGCGAGGCCGGTGAGGGCGTCGGTGACAGCCTGGTACTCGAGCTGGCGCGAGAGGTGCTCCCGTTCCCGCCGGGCCACCACCTCCCGGGTGATGTCCTCGATCATGCTGAGGCCGAACTCGGGTGAGCCGTCCTCGGCCCGAAGCGCAACCCCGGTGAGGCGGCCCCAGACGACCGAGCCGTCCTTTCGCAGGTAGCGCTTCTCGAGCGAGGACACTCCCTCGCCGCGTTCGAAGATCCCCTCCACCACCTTGTGGGAGAGCTGGAGCTCCTCTGGGTCGGCGATCAGGAAGACCTGGCGGCCGATGAGCTCGTCGCGCCGGTAGCCGAGCATCTCGCACAGCGCGCGGTTGGCCTCGAGGATGCGAAGGTCTCTCGAGTAAAGGCACTTGCCGACGGGGCTGTCGTCGAAGGTGCGCCGGAAGCGCTCGCTCGCCTCCCGCACCGCCCGTTCTGCCGCGATCTCGGGAGTGGCGTCCCGGACGATCCACGAGATGGCACTCACCGAGCCGTCGGGGGCGAACACGGGCGCGGCGCGCAGCGAGACGTCGACCGGCCGGCCGTCCCGCTGCAGGGCGGCCATCCGGTGCACCCTCAGAGTCTGGCCAGCGGAGAGGATGGTGAGCGCCGTCTCGAGCGGGTCACCACGGAGCTCTTCGGGGACGAGGTCGGCGAGCGAACGGCCGACGGCGTCGTCGCGGCCGAGGGCGAAGAGCCGCTCGGCGGCGGGGTTCCACGCCGTCACGATCCCGGCCGGCGTCGTGCCGACGATGGCGTCGTCGGAGGCCTGGACGAGGGAGGCGAGGGTGGCGGCCGTCGTCTCGGCCGCCCGCCGTTCGGTGAGGTCGGAGCTGACTCCGACGAACCCAGCCAGCTGGTCCGCCGCCCGGATCGGCGTTGCCGTGACGTGTGCCGGGAACCGCCGACCCCGGCGGTCGCAGAGGACGAGCTCGCCCGACCACGACTCGCCCGTCGAGAGGACGGCCATGATCTCCCGGCTCGGCGCCTCGCTCGCCGGAGGGACGATCAAGCTGGCAAGGCGCCGGCCGAGGGCCTCGGCGGCCAGCCAGCCGTAGAGCGCCTCGGCGGCGGGGTTCCAGTAGGTGACCGTGCCGGTGAGATTGGCCGCGATGACCGCATGGCCGAGGGCGTCGATCAGCCCGGACGCCAGCCACGGTGCACCACCGAGCGCGTCGGTGCCTTGCCGCGACGCGACGCAGCCCGCCGCGACCCCCGTCTCCTCCTGCACCGCCTGCCCTTCCTCGGGACCCGGGCCCGACTCGACGGTCGACCCGACCCGGCCCCCTCGGCGTTGATTATCGGCAGCGGCCGGCCGCAGCTTGAACGGCGCGAGGCAGAAGGCTGGTATCAGCAAGCGGAAGTGGCGCCGCCGTCAAGCAGCACTTGTCGCACCTCAACGGGCTCGGACTCCGTCCCGGAAGACCGCCAGGACGTCGCGGACGGCGCCGAGGTCGCACATCGGGTCGCCGCGGACGACGAGCACGTCGGCGTCGGCACCCCGGGTGATCCTCCCCTTGCGCCCGGCGAGGCCGAGGGACTTCGCCGCCACAGAGGTGGCGGCGCGCAGTGCGTCCTCGGGGATCATCCCGATGCCGCCGACGAGAGCCGACAGGCAGCTCGGCAGCGCATCGTGCGGCCGGTCCGGTGAGACGCCGGCGTCGCTGCCGGGGACGAGCCGGGCGCCGGCGCGCCAGAGCCGCCCGTGGTTCTCGAGGATCGCCCGCTCGATCTCGTCGGCATCCGGCGAGCCCGCAGAAGGGCCGGGCGGGCGGCTCGTGACGGTCACGCTGACGGCACGTGCGCTCGCTGCCACCTGCTCGACGAGTGCCTCCTCGGCCTCGACCCCGTCGGAGGTGAGGAAGGTGACGTGCTCGAGGGTGTCGAAGCCTGCCGCGAGCGAGTCGGAGACCGCGCGAGGCCCGTGCACGTGGGCGGCGGTGCGGCAACCGGCCCGGTGCGCCTCCTCGACGATCCTTCGCAACGACGCCAGCGCGTACTGGGACTCGTAGGGCGGGCAGCCCCCACCGAGCTCTCCCCCGCTCACCATCACCTTCACGAACTCACAGCCCCGCTCGGCTCGCTCCCGGACCGCCCGGTGAAGCTCCACCTCACCCGCCGCCTCCCCTCCGAGGAAGTGGCAGTGGCCGCCCGGCGGGGTGAGCGGCGGACCGGACGCGAGGATCTCCGGCAAGCCCGAGCGGGGACCACGCTCCCTCAAGACGAGCGAGAGGAAGCCGCGGTCACCGAGGTCGCGGACCGTCGTCACCCCCGCATGCAGTGCCCGCTCGCCGGCGACTCTCATACTTGCCAGCAGGCTGGCGTCGTCCAGCTCGACAAGCGGGCTGACGACATCCGCGGTGGCGCCGAAGGCGAGGTGGACGTGGGCGTCGATCAATCCCGGCATGAGGAAGCTGTCGGAACCGAAGTCGAGGACGCTGGCGGCCGGCGGCGGCGGTGCCCCCGTCGTGTCCACGTCGGCGACACGCCCGTCCTCGAGCATGACGGCCGCCCGTCCGATGAGCCGCTCGCCGTCGAAGACCTGCCCCGCGCGCAGCACAAAGAGTCCCCCCACCGCCACGACCCTACGCCCAGCCAGCGTCGTCCGCGTCTCACGGCTCCCCGGTGGCGGCGGAGATCCGAAGTCGCCCGGGTTGGCGTCAGCACGCCGCGACCCGACACGGCGCTGGCACACGACCGGGCGTTGCCGGCACGCTCCGACCCCGGAGCGGTGACGTTCGTGACAGCGCTCGCCGGCGCCCCAACAGGAGCCGGTCCGGGGGGTCGCCTCCACGAGTGAGGACGGAGACCGAGACCACTTGGCGAAGTCGA
>JAJZMN010000073.1:4664-7936 GCA_021850345.1 Actinomycetes bacterium
GACCGGAGCAACGCGGCGGGCTCAGGTTGATGCGGAGACTGTCGCAGCCGACGGTCCGCACACCACTACGCGGGGCTCAACCAGACCGAGACCACTTGGCGAAGTCGAGGACAGCCTCCTCAACCTCTCGCAGCCTGCCGACCTCCGGCCTCGGCGCATCAACGGCAGGCTCCTTGTCACGCCCGACATCGCCGCCTGGGACGTCGGGGCACTCGTCGCACGAACACCTACGAGGACCGTCTGCCCGTGCTGCCGCTGCCCATGACGTGACGGGAAGTGCGTGACGACCTGTGGCCAACCGGCATCGTCGTTGAGTCCCGGCGCCGCGACGTCGCCCACGCACTCGCCAGGAGCTGGAACGGGCTCATGTTGGGGAGTGGAGCAGACGGCAGAGGACGTTCGCCGAGCAGCCGCCGCTCGAGCTCAGCTACCCGTGAGAGAATCGGCACCGTGGACCTCAACGTCGACCAGGAGGACGAGAATGCCTTTCGGGAAGCCCGTGGGGCATTACTCGACCGGTTCGCGGAGTGGGCGAGCCGTGAGATCGGCATCGGGGACGACGGGGTCGGTGAGCTCACCGGCGATGTCGGCGTCGCTCTGGACTGGAAGTGGAGCTACGCCGACGGCCGGCTGGCCACCTGGCGCCCCGATGACCTCGTCGAGTTCCTGCTGGAGTGGTGCCCTCGCAAGCTGAGCGTCACCCAGTCGGAATGTGTCTCCATCCCCTCGGCGCTGGGCGCCTTCCTGACCTTCCTCGACGAAGGGGGACTGATGGGAGTCGGCTCGCCACCGTCGGCCGAACTTGTCGCACTGCTCGCGACCCTGACTGACGAGTTCGTAGCAGCCATGGGTGATCGGTCCAGGTTCGGCATGGCCAAGTCGCTGTTCGCCGCGGCGCTCGACGAAGGCGTCGACGCCAGCGACCCCGCCGAGCTCATCGAGTGGATGAACGGCTTCAACGACAAGCCGGACGAGGAGCGATTCCGCATCCTCCCCGACTCGGCGGTTGCTGCCCCGTCGCGACGGCCAGCGCTCCCGCCGGTCGCGCCACCTCGCGATGACGAGGTCGTCGCGTCCCAGGCTGCCGCGCCGATCCTCCGAATGTTCGAGGACCTCGCCGGCTTCGTCGGGAGCGGGCGCAAGCTGACCCAGACGGGCAACCTCACCCTGGCTGATGCCCGCGTCCTCATAGATCTGCTCGGTACCGGCGACGCGATGGACGAGACCATCGGCGACCGGACGTTCAAGACCAAGAGCGCTGCAGAACTGCCCCGGCTGACGCTCGTGTTCACATGGGCGAAGAAGGCCGGCATCGTGCGGGTCGTCCATGGCAAGGTCGTCGCCACCAAACGCGGCATGTCGCTCAACCGCGACCCGGCGGCGTCATTCGATCGGGCAGTGGATGCATTGCTGGCCATTGGGCCGCTCCAGTCTCAGCGCGACCCCGACGGGTGGTTCGCCTGGCCCGAGGTCAACCATCTCCTCGACCAGGTGAGCGTGCCCCTCCTGATTGCCCCCTACTCAGCGCAGGGTCCAGTCCCCATCGAGGACATCGCCGGGGCCGCTACCGATGTCGTGCTCGACGCGTTCGAGTTCAGCCTTGCCGACGAGCAGGTGGCTGAGAGCATCCTCATCGACGTGGTCGACATCATGGACGCCTTCGAGCTGGCCGGCATCGTCCGCCGCGACGGCGTCGACCACCCTGGCGTCGGACAACGTCGGTCCGGTGGGACAGTCGAGCTGACTCCGGCGGGCGTGAGGGCCGCTCGTCGGATTCTCGGCACTATCGGTTACGACACGCCGGCCGCAGGACGGTTCGCCGATTCCACCGCCGCCGAGCTGCTTCTCGGCACCGACAAGGACGATCTCCCCACCGTGTACGGGGAGGTGATGGCCTGGCGCCAACGGCGTCAGCCGGAACAGGCCGCCTCCGAGATGGCCGAAGCCATGCGAGAGCTCGATGACCCGGCCCTGCAGAACGTGGCATTGGCCGTGATGAGCGAGATCGGCGTCGACGTCTCGACGCCACACGTCCTCGAGCTCACCTCCGATCCCGGGCTCCGAGGCTTTGCTCTGTGCTGGCTCGTCGACCACGGGCAGGCGCCCGAGGGGGACCTCTTCGACCCGTCGGACCCGCACCCGTTCGTCGACGTGCTCGCCCAGAGAATGGCGACCTCCGGGCCCGATGGCCTCGTCTCCACGCTCGCCATTGCCGGCGACCACGCTCAGCAGATCGCCACGATCGAACAGCTGTGGCGGGCACCATCGTTGGCAACGGACCTGGTGCTGGCTGCCATCGGGGAAGTCCATCCCTCGAAGGTGGTCGCCAAGGCGGCCCGCAAGGCGCTCTTCAAGCGGCGCAGCTCGCCACCCGACTGGTGAGCGACGACGTGCCGAGCATCCCCGCTCCACCCCTGCAACTGGGCCGGATCGGATGAACAGGAGCCGGCCAAGAACGAAATCAGCAGAGCTCAGCGCATGTGTCGGGACACCCTGATGGCGTTCTCGGAACAACCAGATCAGAGGACCAACCAGATCCAGCGGGTCGTCATGTCAACGCGCCTACCGGACGCTCTCGTGGAGGCGGATCCCCTGGTCACGATCGCCACCTCGCTGCGCGACGCGGCGGCGAGCGTCGTCGGCACCGTTCCCCCCTCCGAGCGCGATGCCGCCGTCGTGCTCCCTGCCGACCTCGCCCGGCGGCTCTCCCTCGTCGGTGGCCGAGTCAGCCACACCCTCGCCGAGCATCTCGCGACCCGCCTCACCCGGATCCGGCCCGGTGTCAGCCTTCTGCCCCGCGAGGCCACAAAGCACCGGGCGACACTCCTCGATGTGACCCGGCGCGACGTCCTTGTCGCCCTGGACTTCCGGCGATACGAGTCGGCCAACGTCGAGCTTGCTCGCTGCGTCCAGGAGCACAGTGCCCGCGTCGTCGTCATCACCGACACCCTCCTCTCGCCGGCCGTCCGCTCCGCATCGGTGGTCCTGCCCGTCGAGGTCGAGAGGGCCTCCCCGTTCGATACCTCCGTCGCCGCCATGGCCCTCCTCGACGTGCTGGTCTTCGCGACGACGAGAGTGCTCGGCTCGAGCGCACTCGAGCGAGTGGCCTCCTCGGAGCGACTCGCCGAGCCGTACGGGGTACCGGAGTGAAGGCTCCCCTGCACGGCCGCCGTCCGCCGCTCGACTCGCGTCCTCTCCTCGACGCCTTCCTGGCTGCGGTGCGGAACGACCGCGCGCCCTTCACAGTGCCGGGACACAAGGGCCGCGTGAGC
>JAJZMN010000221.1 GCA_021850345.1 Actinomycetes bacterium
GCCGCTGCCATACGGTTCCCGTGCCGGTGAGCCTGAAGCCCAGCTGCTCGTTGATGCGGATCATCGGCTCGTTGGACGTGGCGTTGGTCGTCACGACGCGCCGGGTCGCCGGGAAGACCTCCGCGAGCCGGCGGAGGTTCGCCACCTTGAGGAGCATCCCGAGCCGGTGGCCTCGGTGGGCCGGCATGACGATCGTGTCGAACTGGTACGCGACGACTGGTGTCTCCCGAGGGACGCCGATCTGGGTGAACCCGGCGAGCTCGCCGTCGGGCGAGATCGCCGCCACGGCGATCGTGGCGCGGCCCATCGCCTCGACCACGTGCTCGAACTGCCGGAGCCGGGCAACGTCCCACGTCTCCGGCTCGGCCTCGAGCTCGCCCAACGGAATGTCGGTGGACATGGAGGCCGCCGCGCGGACCCGCCCGGCTTCCCACTCCCGAGGACACGGACCCTCCCAGCACACGAGCCGGTAGCCGCTCGCACGGGCGCGCGCCTCGGACTCGAGCGCGTCGAGGCGCGCGGGGTCGACCGGGACGTCCAGCTGCCAGCGGGTCTCGGCGAGCGCGGGCTCGTACCCCGCGTCCCGGGCGAAACGGTCGCGGTGCTCGGCCTCGGGCGAGCCGAGCGGGGCCTCGGTCGTCCCGGACAAGACGCGGCGGCGCCGCGCCGCCGCGTGGCCCTCTGCCGCTTCGAGGAGGGCGCGGCCGATGCCGCGGTGCTGCCACGCGGGGTCGACCCAGACCTCGATGTCGGCGGCGTCGAGGTTGTCGAGGAGCTCCATCCGGAGCTGGAAGCAGCCCACGACCGCCGCGCCGACCCGGGCCACGCCGAGCACGTGGTCCCGGACGCCCGGCTGGTCCAAGAGGGCGGCACGCTCGTGGAGGGACCAGCCCGGATCGCCGGGCCAGTCCGCCCTGTCGACTGCGGAGAGCGGGGAGAACCACTCTTCCAGGGACGCCGGACCTCGGGGGCGGACGAGGTCGAGGCGGAGGCGCTCGGGAGCGGTCACGGGCACACCATAGCGGCCACTGGACCGAAAAGTACGAAAGTACGTACATATGGCCGCGCCGCTGACGACGTCCGGCGACGGGAGCGCCACCGCGTTGCGCCTCCACGGCTCGTACGGCTGGTACGACGACCTCGCGGCGCGACAGGAGGTGGCCTATCGTGACCGGGCCGGAAGGAGGCGACGATGGACGGAACCGCGCGGGGCATGTACCCCGAGGACATCGGGCTCTTGCGCCAGGTCGGCGACCCGAGGGTGTCTCCCGACGGCTCGCTGGTCGCGTTCGTGGTGACGGCGGTGGATCTGGACGACAACCGGTACCGGCGCGCGGTCCACCTCGTCACGGTCGAGAACGACGCCCCCGCCCGGCCGTTCTCCTCCGGGCCGGGCGACGCCCTCGCGCGCTGGTCGCCCGACGGCGCGTACCTCGCGTTCGTGTCAAAGGACGAGGACAAGCCCGCCGAGATCTGCGTGCTGCCGGTCGGCCGCGGCGGCGAACGCGTCGTGGTCGCGACGCTTGCCGAGTCGCCGACGGAGCTCGAATGGTCTCCCGACGGCACGCGTCTCGCCTTCGTGGTGCGCGATCCGGATCCCGCTCGCTACGGCGAGGTGGGCGAGACGCGAAAGCCCAAGGACATGCCTGCGCGGCGGGTGACGACGTTCTATTCCCGGCTGAACGGCGAGGACTTCGTCGTCGATCGGCCGAGCCGCGTGATGGTCGTCCCCTCCGACGGGTCGGCACCGCCAGTGCGGCTCACCGACGGACCCTTCCAGGCGCACGGCGTCGCCTGGTCGCCCGACGGCACGCAGATCGCCTTCGCCTCGGGTCGGCACGACCATTGGGACCTCGACGCCGCGGTGGACCTCTTCCGCACGGCCTCGGACGGATCGGGCGCGCCGGCGCGGCTCACGCCGACGTCCGGCTCGTTCTCCGCGCCCGCGTGGTCCCCTGACGGGACGCGGCTCGCCTACCTCGTCGACCCGACGCCGATGGACTCCCCGCGCCACGAACGCCTCGGCGTGCTCACACTGGCTGCAGGCACGCTCCACGACCTCACCGGCGGCCTGGACCGGAACTGCGCGCCGTACGGGTACTCGCGCGCCCCGCTCTGGTGGGGAGACGAGCTGCTGTGCCTCGTCGAGGACGCGGGCAACGTCCACCTGTACGCGTTCGGCGTCACAGGGACGGCGCCGCCGCGGCGGGTCGCCGGCGGCGACCGCTGGATCTCGGGCTTCGACGCCGCCGCCGGGGTGCTCGCGCTTGCCGTGAGCACGCCGACCACGCTGCCCGAGCTCCACGTCCGCGCGCTCGCCTTGCCGGCGGCGAGCAACCGAGACGGGGGAGAGCGCCGACGGACCGACGTGTCGGCACCGGTCCGTGCGAGGGCCCAGCTCGTCGAGCCGCAGCCCTTCGTCGCACGGGCCCCCGACGGCACCGAGGTGCCGTGCTGGGCGATGCCGCCGGTCGGCGCCGATGATGGAGGCCGGCACCCGACGCTGCTCAACATCCACGGTGGGCCGTTCACCTCCTATGGCAACCGGTTCTTCGACGAGTTCCAGATGCAGACGGGTGCCGGCTTCGGCGTCCTGTACTGCAACCCGCGAGGGAGCTCGGGGTACTCGGAGGAGTGGGGGCGCGCGGTGCGCTGGCCGGGTTGGGACCACGACCCGGGGTCGGGCTGGGGCGGGGTCGACTACGGCGACGTGCTGGCCTGCGTGGAGGAAGGCGCGTCCCGGTTCGGATGGGTGGACCCCGAGCGGCTCGGCGTGCTCGGCGGGTCCTACGGCGGCTACATGACGTCGTGGATCATCGGCCACACCGACCGGTTCAAGGCGGCGTGCTCCGAGCGGGCGGTCAACAACCTGCTGACGCTCGAGGCGAGCTCGGACATCGCCACGGCCTTCCGGGGGTACGTCGGCCGGACGCACCTCGAGGACCCCGAGGCGTACCTCTCACGGTCGCCGATCCGCTTCGTCGACGCGATGTCGACGCCGGTGCTCCTCCTTCATGCCGAAGAGGACCTGCGTTGTCCCATCTCGCAGGCCGAAGAGCTCTTCGTGGCGCTGCGGCTGCTCGGTCGCGAGCCCGCGTTCGTCCGCTTCCCGGCGGAGAGCCACGAGCTGTCCCGGTCGGGTGCGCCGCGCCACCGTGTCGAGCGCGCCGAGATCATCCTCGACTGGTTCCGCGGGCACCTCGGCGCCTGAAGCCGTCCGCTTGCCCTCTTGCCGCCGCCGCCGTTCCTCTTGATCCGCCGCGGTGCCTCTTGATTCCGCCGCGGTGCCTCTTGATTCCGCCGCTGTTCTCGCAGTAGCATACTGCGTATGGTGCGGGATGTTCCTTCCGGTGGAGGGTCGCGGTGAGCGTACGGCACGCCCTGCTGGCATTACTCGGCGAAAGCCCGAAGTACGGTTTGCAGCTCCGCCAGGAGTTCGAGGAGAGCACCGGGGAGATCTGGCCGCTCAACGTCGGGCAGGTGTACTCCACGCTGCAGCGTCTCGAGCGTGACGAGCTGATCGAGTCCGACGACCAGGAACAGGAAGCCGGTCCGCAGAAGGTGTTCCGGATCACCGCGGCGGGCTGGAAGGAACTGGACGAGTGGCTCAGCACCCCGCCAGACATGACCGCGCCGCCCCGGGACGAGCTCGTCATCAAGATCCTGTCGGCGCTCAGGGTCCCAAGCGTCTCGGTGCACGACGTGATCCAGGTCCACCGCCGCTACGTCGTGCAGCTGATGCAGCAGTGGACGCGGCTCAAAGAGGACGAGGCCGAGTTCGATCTCACCTTCGCCCTCGTGGCGGATGCCGAGCTGCTCCGCCTCGACTCGGTGGTCCGCTGGCTCGACGCCGCCGACGGCCGGCTGAAGCGTGCCGCCCTCGAGGTGCCGTCGAGCAAGCCGATCCCGCTCATCCGGCGGAGGCTGGTCGCGCGGCGATGACCTATCTCGAGCTACGGGCGGTCTCCAAGACCTACGGGACCGGACCGGCAGAGGTGCACGCGCTCTGCGACATCAATCTCGGCGTCGAGCGGGGAGCGCTGGTGGCGGTGATGGGACCGAGCGGGTCGGGGAAGTCGACGCTCCTCACGATTGCCGGGAGCCTCGAGGAGCCGACGAGCGGGGAGGTCGTCATCGGAGGCCAGTCGCTCGGCGAGATGTCGCGCAACGACAAGGCGCGGCTTCGTCGCAGGACCGTCGGGTACGTGTTCCAGGACTTCAATCTCCTTGCCGGCCTGACTGCCGCCGAGAACGTCTCCTTGCCGCTCGAGCTCGACGGCCTCTCGGCGAAGAAGGCGCATCTCGCCGGCATGGCCGCTCTGGAGCAGCTGGGTCTCGTCGACCGCGCCTCGCACTACCCTGACGAGCTCTCCGGTGGCGAGCGCCAGCGGGTGGCGATCGCGCGAGCGGTCGTGGGCGAGCGATCGCTGCTCCTCGCCGACGAGCCGTCGGGTGCCCTCGACTCGGCCAACGGCGAGGCGGTCATGCGCATGATCCTGACGGCGTGCCACCGCGGCGTCGCGGCGATGGTCGTCACGCACGACGCGCAGCTCGCGTCGTGGGCGGACCGTGTGGTGTTCATCCGCGACGGGCGGGTCGTCGACCAGACGGAGCCCCCGCCGGCCCCCGAAGCGTTGCTGGAGGAGATCCCGACGCCGAGCCCACGCCGATAGTGGTGGAAAGGCGACGTTCGGCCCGCGGGCCCGCAGGTCATTCATGGGGCGAAGGAGGGGGGACTCCGTGAGTCTGCTGGAGCTCGACGGCGGTGGCGGACCCGCCCTGCGGGCCGTCGTGCGCTGGGCCTGGCGTCTTTTCCGGCGTGAGTGGCGCCAGCAGTTCCTCATCTTCGCGCTGATCACCGTCGCCGTCGCGGCCACCATCGTGGGCTCGGCCGTCGCGATGGACAACCCGCAGCCTGCCAACTTCGGCTTCGGGACGGCACAGGACCTCGTGTCGTTCACGTCCTACGACGCGCGCACGGCGACCGTCATCTCGAAACTGGAGCATCGCTTCGGCCGCGTGCAGGTGATCCGGAACGAGACGGAGACGATCCCGGGCTCGGTCAACACCTTCCAGCTGCGCGCCGAGGGAGCGCACGGGCCGTTCACCGGCCCCATGCTCTCCCTCGTCTCGGGCAGGTACCCGAAGGGTGAGGACGAGGTCGCGGTGACGACCGGTGTTGCCTCGGACTTCCACCTGCGCCTCGGCGAGCGGTGGCGCGTGGGCGGCATCGAGCGCAAGGTGGTCGGCATCGTCGAGAACCCCGAAAGCCTCCTCGACGAGTTCGCGCTCGTCGCGCCCGGGCAAGTGCCGCATCCGACACAGGTCACGGCGCTCTTCGACGCACCGGGCGTGCCGTTGGCGTCGATCGGTCACGGTGTCGAGACCCCGGCCTCGGTCGCGCAGTCGAACCTCTTCAATCCCGAGACGATCTCGCTCGCCGCGCTTGTCCTCGGCATGCTGCTCATCGCGCTCGTCTCGGTCGGCGGCTTCACGGTCCTCGCGCAGCGCCGCCTCCGGTCGATCGGGATGCTCGAGTCGACCGGTGCGACCGATCGCCATGTGAACCTCGTCATCCGAGCGAACGGTGTGGTCGTGGGTCTTGCGGGTGCGGTCGCAGGGCTCGTCGCAGGGCTCGTGGTCTGGCTCGTCTACCGGCCGATCCTCGAGCAGAGCTCGCACCATGTCATCGGCGTGTTGGCGCTCTCCTGGCCCGTGGTCGCCGCGGCGATGGTGCTGGCCGTCGTCACTGCCTACGCGGCGGCCTCGCGTCCCGCAAAGGCGATCACGAGACTGCCAATCGTGTCCGCGCTCTCCGGGCGCCCTGCACCTCCCCGGGAGATCCGTCGCTCGATCGTGCCGGGCGTCGCCTGCATCTGCGCGGCATTTGTCCTGCTGGGCTATTCGGGCAGCACGGGCAACGGCAGCGGGAACGCGGGCATGCCGGAGCTGGCGCTCGGGATCGTCCTCCTCATCCCCGGGCTCGTCCTGCTCGCCCCCTTCCTCCTCACGCTCGCCGCCAAGGTCGCTCGGCCCTTGCCTATCGCGGCGCGGCTCGCGCTCCGGGATCTCGCGCGCTATCGCGCCCGGTCCGGCTCGGCCCTGGCGGCCATCAGCGTGGCGATCCTCGCCGCGGTGATCGTCGTACTCGCCGCCGCCGCCCGGTACGGGAACGTCTTCGACTACGCGGGGCCCAACCTCTCCTCCAGCCAGCTCGTCCTCGCGCCGGGTGCCCCGCCTCCCGGCCAGCAGCTCGTGCACCGCAACTCCACAGGCAAGCTCGTGCCGGTGAAGGCTCCCAAAGTGGAGACGGCGACCCCCCGCGAGCTCGCCGCGAGCGCAGGGAAGATCGCGCGGGACCTGGGCGCGCGGCTCGTCGCCCTCGAGATGCCCGATGCGGGATTGGGAGGAACGAACCTGGGGCGTCCCTGGGACGGCACGCTCTACGTCGCGACGCCGTCGTTGTTGAGGGCCTTCGGGATCCCCCGGTCCGAGATCGACCCGAACGCCGTCATCCTGAGCTCGCGCCCCGGCCTCACAGGGGTGTCGGGTCTGGTACTTCGGTACGGGACGACACCGAAGCGAGCAGCAGCCGTGGGCGCTTTCGGCGGGGCGACGCCCCGGAGCTGCACCGCCGCCACGCACTGCCTCGCGCACCCGGTGGTCCAAGAGGTCGGTGCGCTCCCGTCGGGGACCTCCGCCCCCAACACCGTGATCACCGAGCACGCGATGCGCGAGCTCCACCTCAGCGCGGCCACGTCCACATGGCTCGTCCAGGGATCGCAGCCGTTCACGGCCGCACAGATCGCCGGCGCGCAGCTCGCCGCCTCGACGACCGGGCTCTCGGTCCAGGCGAAGAACGACCAGCCCACCTCCACAGCCGTCCTCAGCTGGGCGACCATCTTCGGGATCGTGATCGCGCTCGGCGTGCTCGGGATGTCGGTCGGCCTCGTCCGGAGCGAGACGGCGAGCGATCTCCGCACCCTGTCGGCCGCCGGTGCATCGAGCTTCACCCGCCGCACCCTCACGGGGGTGACGGCGGGCGCCCTCGGCGTGCTCGGCGCGGCGCTGGGCGCGGCGGGCGGCTACATCGGGATGATCGCGTGGTTGCGTGGCAACTCGCTCAACGGTGGAATCGCCGCGCTCGGCAACGTCCCGGTCACCGATCTCCTGGTCATTCTTGTCGGCATGCCCGCGTTCGCGGCAGCCGTCGGGTGGCTGCTCGCCGGGCGCGAGCCCCCGGCAATGTCCCAGCAGCCGATCGAGTGATCGACCGGTCGGATGACCGACGGCGGCGGCGCTACGAGCGCCGGTAGCGCGAAGACGACATCGCGTCGCGCACGATCTCCGAGACCGTCTCTTCGGGCGTGAGCCCTGACGTGTCGAGCCACAGGCCGGTCGGGGGCGTGCCGTCGAGTGTGCGTGCCATCGAGGCGATCGCGTCCTCGAGGGTGCCGCCGGGCGCGTACCAGTCGCGGTAGGAGGCCTTCCCCCTCCCGCGCTCGCGCTCGGCGATCGTGGCAAGCGACGGGGTGAGCACCACCAGGTGGACGTCGGCGCCCGATATCGAGTCGAGCCAGCGCTCGGCGTCAGGACCCATGATGATGTCGCTGTAGACGAAGTCGAACCCGTTGCCGGCGTAAAGCTGCGCGAGGTTGGCCGCACCCTCGTAGCGCAGGCGGAGCTGTCGCCGGGCCTCGGGGCTCGGGTCCGGCGTCATCTCCGCCCTCCCGCGTACGCCATCCGGTAGAGGAGGTCGCCGTCGAACCACGCCGCGGGCGCGGGGCCGTCGAGCGCCGCCGCGAGGAGCCTGCCGACCGTCGTCTTGCCGGACGCTTGGAGGCCGGTGACCATCACGACTCTCGGCACGGGACCCCCTTCGTGTCGTTGCCGGGGAGCAAGCATCGTAGGC
>JAJZMN010000174.1 GCA_021850345.1 Actinomycetes bacterium
CTGACCGGGTGACGGATGACCGGGTGGCCGACTGACCGACTGACCGACTGATCGGCTGACCGGGCTCGCCCGACCGGGCGGGGTGAACCTCAGCCGTGCGGCTTCGGGTCGTAGCGGTAGCCGAAGCCCCGCACGGTGCGAAGGGGGGCGTCCTCGGACTCCCACCCCAGCTTCCGCCTGAGGCGCAGCACGGCGTACTTCACCCGGCTCGTGCCCGAGCCACCCGGCTCGGCCCAGGCGAGCTCGACCAGCTGGTCCGGCGACAGCACAGCGCCGGCGTGGCGCACGAGCGCCGAGAGCAAGCGGAACTCGATCGGCGTGAGCGTCACGGGGACCTCGTCGACGAACGCCTGCTGGCGCACGAAGTCCACCCGGACGTGACCGTCGTCGAAGCCGGTCCTCTGGGCCGAGGGGGTGACCCGCCGGCGGAGCGCCTGGAGTCGGGCGACCAGCTCCGCGTGGCTGAAGGGCTTCGTCAGGTAGTCGTCGGCGCCGGAGTTGAAGCCGCGGACCTTCTCGGCGTCCGTGGAGCGGGCGGTGAGGACGAGGACGGGCGCGTCGCTCAGGTCCCGGATCCGCGTGAGGACCTCCCAGCCGTCGAGGTCGGGGAGGGCGATGTCGAGGATGACGACGTCGGGGCGTGCCTCGTGGAAGGTGCGCAGCCCGTCGCGCCCGGTTGCGGCCTCGTGGACGACGTACCCCTCGCGGCCCAAGAGGGTGTGCAGCAGCCATCTGATGTCGGCGTCGTCCTCGATCGCGAGGACTGAACCCCTTCCGAGCGCCCGCTCCACCGTCGGCAAACCCTCCGCCCTGCCCAGAGGTACCTGCTAAAGGAGATGTTACTCGCCCATTGCAAGGAGGAACGTTCCGGAGATGGACGTCGACAACGGGCGTCGCCGCGCGGGCGCGGTAGCCCGGAGGCTGTATCGTGGCCCTCCTGTGCGGGTAACACAGTCCGAATTGATCTGCCCGAGGGGGTGGTCCAAGTGACCGGCGCGCTTTCTGCACTGCTGGCCGCGTCGTCGGGCAAGGCCACGACGACGAGCAGCGGTGGTTCGACCTTCATCATCTTCCTGGTGCTGATCGCGGTCGTCGGCTATTTCCTTCTGATCCGGCCCCAGAAGCAGAAGCAGCGGCGCCAGCGCGAGCAGCAGCAGGCGGTCGGCGTGGGTGACGAGGTCCTCACCGTGGGCGGCATCGTCGGCAAGGTCATCGCGGTGGACGCCGACCGGGTGACCATCGTCTCGGGAGGGGACACGGTCGGGTTCCCGGCCATGGGCAACGAGCCGACGAGGCTCGTGCTGGTGCGCAGCGCGATCTCCCGCAAGGTCGAGCCGCCCAACCCGGAGGCCGCCCCCGACACGTCCGCAGACGACGGCGCGCAAGCCGACACCGACGTCGCCGGGTCCCTCGGGTCGCACCTCAACGGCGACGGCCACCTCAACGGGCACGACGCCGCGCTCGACGACTCCTCCGAGGACGCGAAGAGCGAAAGCGAGGGCACGAGCACGTGAGCCCCCCGTCGTCGCGCGCCCAGGCACGACGGCAGCGGTCATTGGTCATCAGCCTGGCGATCGTGATCGTCATCGCCGTCGGTTCGCTCGTCGGGACGCTGGCCGCGCGTTGGTCCCCACGCCTGGGACTCGACCTCGCCGGCGGGGTCTCGGTCGTCTACAAGCCGGCCCACAAGGTGTCGCAGTCCGACCTCAATCAGACCGTGAGCATCCTCACCAACCGCGTGAACGGGCTCGGAGTGTCCGGGGCGACGGTGGGCACCCAGGGCGGCGACATCCTCGTGCAGGTGCCGGGAATCAAGAACGGCCCCAAGATCCTGAAGACGCTGGGTGAGACGGCGCAGCTCTACTTCCGTCCGGCGCTCTGCGGCGCCCCGGCCTTCGTCGGGAAGTCGACCAAGACCGCCAAGCCCCCGACGGCGCCGCTCCCGGCGTGCACACCCACGAGCCAGCTGACGCAGGCCAACCTCGGGGTGCGCCCTTCCGCGGGGACAACATTCGGCGAGAACCCGGTGCCCTCCGACAAGACGCTCGCCGCCTACCCGAGCACCCCGCCGACAAAGGACGTCAAGACAAAGACGGTGCTCTTGACAGCCATCAACGGAGCGGGCCAGTACACGCGCTACCTCCTGGGTCCGGCGCCGCTGACGGGCCATGCGATCAAGAGCGCGGTGGCACAGCAGACACAGCTCGGCAAGTGGGTGGTGAACTACACGCTCACCTCCACCGGCTCGCCGGCCTGGGACCGGCTCGCGCAGAAGTACTTCCACCAGATCATCGCGATCGAGCTCGACGGCAAGATCTACTCGGCGCCGATCATCCAGCCCTCTCAGTCCAGCTTCAGCTCCTTTGGCGGGAAGGGCGAGATCTCGGGGCACCTGACCGAGACACAGGCAAAGGCGCTCGCCGTCGCCATGCAGTTCGGCTCGTTGCCGGTGAAGCTGGACCGGGAGACGAGCCAGACGGTGTCACCCACGCTCGGCCACTCGGCCCTCGTCGCGGGACTCGGCGCGGGACTGGCCGGCTTGCTGCTCGTCCTGCTCTACACGATCGTCTACTACCGGCTCCTCGGCATCGTCGTCTTCAGCGGGCTGGCGGTGACCGGGGCACTGCTCTGGGCGATCATCTCGGCGCTCGGCCACACCTCGATCGCGCCGAGCTTCGACCTCGCCGGCGTCACCGGCATCATCGTGTCGATCGGGATCACGGTCGACTCCTACATCGTCTACTTCGAACGCCTGAAGGACGAGACGCGCGCGGGCAGGACCGTGAGGACCAGCGTCGACCGGGGGTTCGCCAGTGCATGGCGGACCGTGCTCGCTGCCGACACCGTGTCGCTCGCGGCGGCCGTCGTGCTGTTCTTCGTCGCGGTGGGCGCGGTGAAGGGGTTTGCGTTCTTCCTCGGGCTTTCCACCATCATGGACGTCTTCATGACCTACTTCTTCACGCGACCTCTCGTCGTGCTGCTCGGCCGTAACGAGCGGCTCGTCGGCGGCCGCCGGATGGGGATCTCGAGAGGCCTCGCGGTGAGCACTGAGGCCGAGGCGGCATGAGCGAGGACCGCGCCACACGCGAGGTCGAGGGGCTCGACTCCGACGCCGACGGGTCCGCCGGCGAGGGCGAGGACACCGGCTCGGGGACCGAGGGGCTCGACGACGAGGTCATCGACGACGACCACGTGACCGAGGCCGAGCTCGTCGAAGACGAGGTGGAGCGGCTCGCCGCCAAGGCGCCCTCTTCGCGCGGCCCACGCCGGCCGGGGCCGTTCCGGCGCCTCTACCGAGGGGAGACCTCGTTCGACTTCGTCGGGCGCAGGCGCCTGTGGCTCTCCATCTCGCTCGTCATCATCGTCGCCGGCCTGCTGTCGCTCGGCATCCGCGGGCTGAACCTCGGCATCACATTCAAGGGCGGCGACGCCTGGACCGTGAAGGCCCCCGGTGTCACCCAGACGAGGGCGCTCGACGCGGTGGAGGCGGCGGGCCTCAACCAGCCGACCGTCGAGATCCTCGGGACCGGCAGCGCGCAGGAGGTGCGCGTCACCGCCGACCTCAACAGCCTCAGCAACTCGGCGCGCGCAGCGGAGACAGCAAAGGTGCGAGCGACGCTGGCGAAGCTCGCGAAGGTGACAGCGACAGCCGTGTCGGAGACAACCGTCGGCCCGACCTGGGGAGGCCAGGTCACCCAGAAGGCCGTCATCGCGTTGGTCGTCTTCCTCGTCCTCGTCGCCGTCTACATCAGCATCCGGTTCGAGCCGAAGATGGCGATCGCCGCGTTTGTCGCCCTGCTCCACGACCTCCTCGTGACCGCCGGCGTGTACTCGCTCGCGGGCTTCCAGGTGACCCCGGACACGGTGATCGCGGTCCTCACCATCCTCGGGTACTCCCTCTACGACACGGTCGTCGTGTTCGACCGCGTCCGCGACAACACCAAGGGCCTCGGGTCCTCGGGACGGATGACGTACTCGGAGATGGTCAACCTCTCGATGAACCAGACCTTGGCGCGCTCGATCAACACCTCGCTGGTCGCGATCTTGCCGGTGCTCTCGGTGCTGCTCATCGGCGCAGAGCTGCTGGGTGCGACGACGCTCCTCAACTACGGCCTCGCCCTGTTCGTCGGCCTGCTCTCGGGTGCGTACTCCTCGATCTTCATCGCCTCCCCGATCCTCGCCTGGCTGAAGGAGCGCGAGCCCCGGTACGCGGCGATCCGCCAGCGCGCCGAGCAGAAGGGCGAGCGCCTGGGACTCCTCACGCCCAAGGCGGCCGCCGCGCTTCTGGGCGCCTCGGCCTCCACGTCCAGAGTTGCGTCGTCGCGCCCCTCGCGCAACGGAAGGGGCGGTGGCGCGATCCGGCCCGGCCAGGCGGGTGCGGTCCGCCGGCCCGCGCCCCAGAGCCGGGGCACCGCCACCGTCACCTTGGAGCCGGGAGCTTCGCCGCCGGCCGCGGGCAACGGCGCCGCGAGCGCGGCGGACCAGACGTCCCCCGGCCGACCAGGCGCGCAGCCCCGCTCCCAGCAGCGGCCCTCCCCGGCTCGCCGCCCGCAGGCCCGCTCGAAGAAGGGCGGAAAGGGCAAGCGGCGCCGTTAGGGTGCGCGCCGCCCGGCGCGTGCGCCGGCGCCGGCGGACGACGGTCGGCGGGGGTCGAGGCCGGCACAGACCGCACTTCGATGGCCGTCCCCCGGCCGGGAACCCGCCTTCGAGCTGGGAATGGGAGCACCGCGGGCGTCGTTCCTCCGAGTAGCGTGAAGGGATGGTGACGCTGGCGACGGTCGGCGGCGAGCAAGCCGCCAACACGGAGCCCGGGCGTCTCGGCGAGCTGCTGGACCCCGTGCTCCGGATCTTTGCCGCCCGTCATCCCGAGGCAGACGTCGCGCCGGTCCTCCAAGCCGCACGCATGGCGACAGCCGCCCACGAAGGCCAGTTCCGGCGTTCCGGCGAGCCCTACGTCACGCACCCGATCGCGGTCGCGGGCATCGTCGCCGAGCTGGGGCTCGACACTCCTTCGGTGGCCGCCGCGCTCCTCCACGACGCGGTCGAGGACGGCGGCCTCACGCTCGAGGCGCTCGACGCCGCGCTCGGCCCGGTCGTGGCCGGCATCGTCGACGGGGTCACCAAGCTCGACCGCCTCCAATTCGACTCGAAGGAGCAGCAGCAGGCGGCCACCATCCGCAAGATGCTGCTCGCCATGGCGAGCGACTGGCGGGTCCTTCTGATCAAGCTTGCCGACCGCCTCCACAACATGCGGACCCTCGGGGTGATGCCCGAGTGGAAGCAGCGGCGCATCGCCACGGAGACCTTCGACGTCTATGCACCCCTCGCGCACCGCCTCGGCGTCCAGCAGGTTCGCTGGCAGCTCGAGGACCTGGCCTTCGCGACGCTGCACCCGAGACGGTACGCCGAGATCGAGCAGATGGTCGCGGTGCGCGCCCCCCAGCGCGAGGAGTACCTGGCCCGGGTCCTCGTCTCGGTCCGCGAGCGGCTCGGCGCGGCGGGCATCGAAGCGGAGGTCACCGGCCGGCCCAAGCACCTGTGGAGCATCTACGAGAAGATGGTGGTGCGCGGCAAGGAGTTCGACGACATCCACGACCTCGTCGGCATGCGGGTCGTCGTCGCGAGCGAGAAGGACTGCTGGGCCGCCCTCGGCGCCATCCACGCCATCTGGCCGCCCGTGCAGGGGCGCTTCAAGGACTACATCAACACCCCGAAGTTCAACCTCTACCAGTCGCTGCACACCACGGTGATCGGCCTCGACGGCAAGCCCATCGAGGTCCAGGTCCGCACCCACGAGATGCACCGGCGCGCCGAGTACGGCATCGCCGCCCACTGGGGCTACAAGGAGAAGGAAGACGCCTCGTCGGAGCTCGCGTGGATGCAGCGGATCTCCGACGTCGACCAGGAGACGACCGACCCGCTCGAGTTCCTCGAGGCCCTCAAGCTCGACCTCGAACAGGACGAGGTCTACGTGTTCACGCCGAAGGGCAAGGTCATCGCCCTCCCGGCGCGCTCGACGCCGGTCGACTTCGCCTACGCGATCCACACCGAGGTCGGCCACCGCTGCATCGGCGCCCGGGTGAACGGCAGGCTCGTTCCCCTCGAGACGCGGCTCGCGTCCGCCGACACGGTCGAGATCTTCACCTCGAAGTCCCCGACGGCGGCCCCGTCGCGTGACTGGCTCGAGATCGTCGCATCCTCGAGGGCGCGCAACAAGATCCGCCAGTGGTTCAGCAGGGAGCGCCGTGAGGACGCCATCGAGACCGGCAGGGAGGAGCTCACGAAGGCCCTTCGCCGCGAGGGGATGCCGCTGCACAAGGTGATGGCCTCCAGCGCGCTCAGCCAGGTCGCCACCGCGATGAACCTCGCCGACACCGACGCGCTGTTCGCGGCGATCGGCGAGCACCAGGCGTCGGCACAGTCGGTCGTCCAACGGCTCACCCGCGAGCTGCGGCCCGGGGAGCCGGACCAGCTGCCCACCACCGCGACGCTCACCGCGGGGCGCAGCCGCCGGAGCAAGGTCGCCGCCGCCGGCCTGTACGTGGAGGGGCTCGACGACGTCATGGTCCACCTCGCCCGATGCTGCACCCCGGTGCCGGGCGACCAGATCCTCGGCTTCGTCACCCAGGGCCGGGGCGTCTCGGTGCATCGCGCCGACTGCTCCAACGCGACGGCCCTCTCGAGCCGCTCCCAGGAGCGGCTCATCGAGGTCGAGTGGGACCGCGGGGTCGAGGGCATCTTCCTCGCCACCGTGGAAGTGCTGGCGTTCGACCGCGAGCGCCTTCTCGCCGACGTGAGCCGGGTGGTGTCCGAGCACCACCTCAACATCGTCGCCGCGCGCACCGTGACGTCGCCCGACCGCGTCAGCCGCATGTCCTTCGAGGTGGAGCTGGCCGACCCGACGCATCTCCAGTCGGTGCTGGCCTCGCTCAAGCACCTCGACGGCGTGTTCGACGCCTACCGGCTGCTTCCTGGCAAGAAGGACTGACCATGGCGGGTGCGAAGGACGAGCGGATGACGCCGCGCGCCCCGACCGGCACGAAGGACGTGCTGTGGCCGGAGTCCTGGCGGTTCGAGCGTGCGATCGAGCGCTTCGGCGCGCTGGTCGAGTCCGCCGGCTACGGCCTCATCCAGAGCCCCGTCTTCGAGTACGCCTCGGTCTTCCGCCGCGGCATCGGGGAGGAGAACGACGTCGTCGGCAAGGAGATGTACGAGTTCTCCGACCGCGACGGCCAGATGCTGGCGCTGCGCCCGGAGGGCACTGCCTCGGTCGTGCGCGCGTACGTGCAGCACCACCCGGTCGTGCCCTGGAAGGCCTGGTACATGGCACCGCTGCTCCGCCACGAGCGCCCCCAGGCCGCGCGCTACCGCCAGCACCACCAGCTCGGCATCGAGGCGCTCGGCGTCGCCGACGCCGACCTCGACGTCGAGGTGATCTGGATCGCTCACGCCTTCTTTGGTGCGCTCGGCCTCACCGATCACTCGCTGCGCATCGGGTCGATGGGCGACGCGGCGTGCCGGCCCGGCTACCTCGAGCGGCTGACGGCGTATCTCGAGGCGCACGAGGGCGAGCTGTGCGAGGAGCACCAGGCTCGTTACCGGGCGAACCCGATGCGGGTGTTCGACTGCAAACGCGCCGAGTGCCGGGCGGTGACCGCCGGGGCTCCCAAGCTCCTCGACCACCTCTGCGACGAGTGCGCGGCGCACTTCTCCCGGGTCCAAGAGGGGCTCGGGGCGCTCGGGATCGGCTTCGAGCTCGACGCGCGGCTCGTCCGCGGCTTCGACTACTACACGCGCACGACCTTCGAGTACGCGTCGGGCGCCATCGAGGCCGCGCAGAACGCGCTGTGCGGTGGCGGCCGCTACGACGGGCTGGTCGAGATGCT
>JAJZMN010000164.1 GCA_021850345.1 Actinomycetes bacterium
CCGAGCGCAATGGCGGAGCTCAACTACCAAGGGGCACGCCTGACGCGCGGCGTTGAGGACGAGACAGTGCCGGCGCAGATGGTCGCTGCAGCCACTGCATGCGCGGGCGACCTGCCGAACCGCGCGCTGGCCATGCTGCTCGACGCCGCCGCCTGGTGGCTGCTCGCCGACGAGCCTGCCGAGGCCGAGCGCGCGGCCGACCGGGCCGTGCGGCTGGCCGGCACGGTGAGCAGCCACTTCGAGCTTCTCGGGGAGATGGTGCGCGCCGCGGCTCGCATCGGCGCCGGGGAAGCGGTCAATGCCCTCGGAGAGCGCAGCCGGACCTCGCTGCTGGTCGGCGGCACGACGCGATTTGTCTGCTCGCCGGAGGTCGCGTTCGTCATTGGCCGGAGCCTGCTGCGCCAGGGTATCCGGCGCCAGGCAGAGCGTTGGTCCCAGTGGATCGCACGCTGTGCTCAGCGCAGCGGTGACGTCAGCCTCGCCGCCGTTCCGCCCCTTCTGGACTGTTCGATCGGACTCGCGGACGGCGATGTCGTCGCAGCGGCCGCGGCACTCGAGCGTTGCCCGGTGGCGCCGGATGGCACGGGGACGCTCATGATGCAGGCCCAAGCCTGGCAGCTCAGCGCGATGGTGCACGCCCTCGCGGGTGACTATGACGTCGGTCTTCGTGCCGCGATCCGCGCCTTCTCCATCCCCGATGGCGTCGTCGGCGCGGCGCGGTTGCAGGCGCTCCCGGCGCTGGTCCTGCTCGAGCTGCAGCGCGGGCACCTCGACGCTGCGGTGGCCTGGGCGAGGATCGGCAAGTCCAGCCTGGCTCCTTCCGAGGGGACGCGACCGGTCAGTTCTGCCACCTTCGCGCTCGTCGCCCCGTTCGTTGCCTCTGTCCCACTCCTGGCACGGTCTTGCGTCGAACCACAGCACTGCGCTGGGTTCGCTGACGACGATGGGGTGTTCGCGAGGGTACCGAAGTGGTGCCGTGCCTGGCTCGACGCGATCTGCGAGACGGACGACCCCACCGAGGCCGTGGCCCTCTTCGACGCGACGGTCAGTGGGCTCGGCGACCATCTGCTGCTCCAGATGGTCGCCGAGCTGTGCAGAGCCGCGCGATTGACCGACGCCGGTCTCCTCGACGTCGCGTTGGACAGCATGGCTGCGGTCGAGCGGCGAGCGAACCGGGCAGGTGCGAAGGGTCTCGCCGCGATCGCGACGCTCGCTCGCGGGCGGCTCCCCGGGCCACCGTCATCCGATGCATCCCGTGCACCTGGTGTGGCGCGGGGCGCGCTCGACGCGACGCTCCCCGGCTACGCCGCCACCGACCGCATCACCCAGCCGAGCGCGCCGGCGTTGCCCGAGTGGGAGATCTCCGTCCTTGGCGCCTTCTCCGTGCGCCGGAATGGAAAGCTGCTCTCGCTCCCCGCCAGCCTCGCGACGCAGGCGATCAAGATCGCCGCTGTTCGGCCGCGCCTGACCGTCGACGAGATGATCGAGCTGCTCTGGGAGGAGGCGGAGCCGAGCGTCGGCACCCGGAGACTGCGAAACGTGCTGTGGAGGATCCGCTCCCTCTGCGGCGACCTGCTCGTGCGAGAGGACGGTCATCTCCGGCTTGCATCGAGCGCGACGACCGATCTCCAACGCTTCAACACCTTGGCGGAGCAAGCACTGATCGGGCCCCAGGCAGGGACCCCACCCGCCGTCGATCTCGCCCGCGCGGCCCTCGACTGCTACCGGGGCGAGCTGTTGCCCGGTGACCGCTACGCAGACTGGTCCACTGCGGCACGCGAGTCCGGGACGCGCACCTACCTTCGTCTGCTCGACCTGCTCGTCGACGACGCGCTGGGTGCAGACCGGCCGGGCGAAGCGCTCGCGCTCTTGGACCGCCTCGCAGAGCTCGACCCCTACGATGAGCGTCACCACCTGCGGACTGCGCAGATCCACCTGGACGCCGGTAACCGCGGGCGGGCGCTCGGTGCGATCGAGCACGCCGAGCGCATGCTCGCAGACCTCGGGGTTGCGCCCTCCCCGGCCGTGCGTCGATTGAGGGCGGAACTTCACGGCAGCTGAGCCGGGAGCCAGTGGCGTCGCGAAACGGACGGACGCTTGACGGCACGAGACACCCCGAACGGCCGACTCCCACCGTGACGCCCGAGCGCCGGATCAGCGAGTGCTTGCCGCATGCTCCTCGTCGACCACCGCGCGCATGCGCGCGGTGAACAGCGCCGGCGCGTAGCGCGCCGCGTGTGCGCGCAGTACGCCCTCGTCCCATTCGTGGCGGCGGAGCCTGCGGACGGCATCTGCCATCGCCGGGGGATCTGGTCGCGCGGCGAACACCCCCGTGACTTCCTCTACCACCGAGTCGAGGAAACCTCCCCATCGCAAGACCGCCGCGGGCTTGCCGTACGCGGCGGCTTCGATCGGCGTGAGCCCGAAGTCCTCGAACGACGCGCTCACGACGGCCGCGCATGAGCGGTAGAGCCATCGGAGGGCCGTGTCGCCCACCTGGCCGAGGAACCTCACCCGCGAGCCGGCCTGCGCCCGTAGACGGCTGGCGAGCGGCCCGGTGCCAACGACGACCAGTCGCTCCCCGGGCAACGTCGACATGGCGTCGACGATGGCGCCGACGTGCTTGTAGGCGAGGAGCCTCGTCACGGCGAGGAGGAAGCCCGGCTCGATCCCCTCGACAGGCTGCTCCGGTCCGTCGATGTCGATCGCGACGGGCGGTGGGACGACCTCGGCGTCGATCCCGTAGAGATGGCGAATGCGGTCGCGCACGGCGCTGGAGTTGGCCAGGTAGCGGTGAGCGCTGGCTGCGGCCCGCGCGTCCCAGGACCGAAGGTGGCGCGAGAGGAGACCGAGCACGGGTCGGGCGACGAAGGGCAGGCCCTCGAGGTAGCGGTCGGGTTGGTACAGCCAGCGCGCGGGGGTGTGGCAGTAGACGACCTTTCGGCCGGTCACCTGCGCGCCGTGTGCCCAGCCGCTACTCGAGCAGATGACGACGTCCGCGTCGACATGCAGGGACGACGCCGCGCTGGCGAGCAGCGGTAGCGCCAGGCGATGGTGTCGCCGGAGGCCACGGACACGGTTGATGGTGCTCGTCCTGACGTCGAGCGATGCCACGTCGGGGAAGGTGCCGAGCGCGTCGTAGAAGGTGGTGTGGACGGGGACGTCGGGGAACGCCGCGGCCAGGGCCAGCACGACGCGTTCGGCGCCGCCGCGCTGGGTCAGGTAGTCGTGGACGATGGCGACGGACGGGTGGCCGTCCGACTCCAAGAGCGCCTCAGCGGGGTGATGGACCGGGGAGCGGTCGGGGATCGATGTGCTCGTGTCTCCACACTGACACCACGTGGTCGCTGCGTCGTCCCGTTCGCGTCCCGGGGGTCGTGCGGGACGCCTCGAAGATGGCCATGTGGCATGCCATGGGGGTGGCGATCTTGCTCGTAGCGGTGGCGGGTGGTCATCTCGAAGAGCTCTGGCACATGAAAGATCGGCTCGTGCCCGCAGACGACGAGGTGCTCTGGGTGACGACCGACACCGCCCAGTCGCGCTCGCTGCTCGCGGGTGAGCAGCGCCTCTTCGCCCCGTCTGCCAGGCCCCGCGACGCGGCGGCGGCCATTTCCACTTCCCGGTTCGCTCGCCACGTGCTCGCGCTCGCAGACTGGCGCGCGGTCGTGAGCACCGGTGCGTTGATCGCTGTGCCCTTCCTCACCCTTGCCCGGGCCCGTGGAACGCCGAGCCACTTCCTCGAGAGCGCTGCACGTGCCACGGGTCCGTCGCTGAGTGGCCGCATCGTCGAACGGATCCCGGGCATCCAGTGCTACAGCCCCTATCCTCGGTGGTCGCGCCCGCCGTGGGTCTATCGCGGCTCAGTGTTCGACGGCTTCGCTCCCGCCCCCCCTGTCGCGCCCCGGCTCGAAAAGGTCGTCGTCACGGTGGGCACGAGCACGTACGGCTTCGGGCGGCTCTTCGAGCGCCTGATCGACGTTCTCCCCGCGGGCTGTGAGGTCGTATGGCAGGCAGGGGGGACGGACCTCTCCCTGCTCGTCGGTCGCCGCAATGACCACGCGTGCCACTACCTCTCGGTGTCTGAGCTCGCCCAGGCGATGGTCGACGCAGACCTCGTCGTCTGCCATGGTGGGGTCGGCTCCGCGTTGCGTGCGCTCGAAGCGGGGCGTGCGCCGCTGCTCGTGCCGCGTCGTGCCCGCTACGGCGAGCACGTCGACGACCATCAGGTGGAGATCTCCAGAGAGCTGGCAGGACGGGGCCTCGCGACCAGCAGCGATGTGGAGGGGATCGATCTGTTGACGTTGCGCAGCGCTGCGGCGAAGCGCGTGACGCTCGTCGGGGCCCCTCCCCCGTTCTTCCTCGAGCCCGCGAGCTCCGAGAGCGACGCGGTCGGCGGTGCGCGTGCCAGCGCGTGAACCGAGTCAGCGGAGCCTCCGGCGCACTACGTCGCGCGGCGCCTCTGACGATCGCACCCGCCGGGCGGGGCGCGGGGGCGTCGCGTTCGTGGCGTGGGGGGCGGTCGCGGGGCGTTCCGAAGAGCTCGCAGCGGCGCTCGGTGGGACCGCACGCTGCTTCTTCCCACCCGGGAGCCGCCGCCCGCCGGTGCTTGCTCGCTGGATGTTCTCCACGCCGCTCACCGTCGCGCACGTCTTGCACCGCCGCCCCGATGTCCTGGTCGTGACCAACCCGCCGTGTCCTGCAGCTCTTGTCGGTTGGGCGATCGGCCGACTGGTCGGGGCGACGGTCGTCCTCGACAGCCACCCGGGTGCCTTCGGCGCGCAGGGGGATCGGGTGGCAGCCCGACTGCAGCCGCTGCACCGGTGGGTGACCCGGCACGCCGATCTGTCGATCGTCGCGTCGCAGGAGTGGCTCCACGCCGTGGA
The DNA here is from genome assembly GCA_021850345.1 of Actinomycetes bacterium. The sequence continues at coordinate 4,884 of JAJZMN010000164.1, forward strand.
GGCGTGGGGAGCCGAGGCCGTCGTCGTGCACGAGGCCCCCGGCGACTGGCGGCCGGCGCCGCTGCCCGGCCGCTCACGCTTGCGGCTGCTCTACGTGGGCCGGTTTGCAGCGGACGAACCCTGGCGCGCGTTGATCGACGCGGCATCCAGCGTCCCAGAGATCGACGTTGCCGTGACCGGCGATGCGCGAGGCGCAGGAATAGCGGCGCGCCGGCTGCCGCCGAACGTGACCCTCGTCGGCTTTCTCGACGCGACGCGCTATCAAGAAGCGGTCTACGACGCAGATGCCATCGTTGCGCTCACCACCGAGCCCGGATCGATCATGCGGGCTGCCTGTGAAGCGGTGTGGGCGCAGCGCCCGCTCGTGGTCTCGGACTGGCCGGCACTGCGTGCGGCATTTCCGTACGCACTCCACGTTCACAACGACCCTGCCGCGATCGCCGCTGGCCTGCGGCAGCTGGCAGCGACGTACCCGGCGCGCGCCTCGCAGACCGGTGCCGCGCGAGATCGCCAAGTCGAGCGCTGGGAGTGCCAGCGCCGGCGCTTGACGGCCAGCCTGTCGCTTCTGCCCGGTGACGCCGCGGCCGGCGCGCTGGACGGCCAGTCAACGGCGCCCGCGGAGCATTCCGGGACAGAGGGAGTCGCCGGGTTCAGCTGAGCCCTCGCCACCACCGCAGTACCCAGCCCATGAGGCTGCCGGGGGCACGGTGCACAAGCAGCCACACCGATGCGCCGTTGTACTGCACGATCCGCCAGGCAATCCTCGCGAAGTGGGTCGGCGAGCCGACTCGAGAGGCGAACGCATCCAAACGCAGCTTGCCAACGTGACGCCGTGCTCGACCGGTGACGCTGTCGCGGTGCCGGTCGTGTCGTCCATCGTCATCCTCGGCTTCCACGCACGAGCCGGGAAGGCGTGCGCGCGAGGATCCGGAAATCTCCACCGAGGGACCACGAGGTCGCGTACTGCACGTCGAGTCGGCACAACTCTTCGAAGCTGATCGTGTGCTGACCGCAGACTTGCCACAGCCCGGTCACGCCGGGTCTGACGCTGAATCGGGGTTCGGCACGCTCCGGGAGGTCGACGCACTCTTGCGGGACGAAGGGACGGGGCCCGACGAGCGACATCTCGCCACGCAGGACGTTGACGAGCTGCGCGAGCTCGTCAACGCCGCTGCGACGCAGGATGCGGCCCAGGCGCGTGATCCGGGACGCGTCGGGAACGACGAGCGGGGTGCGCGATCGCATTGGCTCGACCGGCATCAGGTCCGCGCGCATAGTGTCCGCGCGCATAGTGCGGAACTTCAGGATCTCGAATGGCTGATGGTCACGCCCGATGCGCGTTTGGCGGAAGAGCACTGGCTTGCCCGAGTCGACCAGCACCGCGAGTGCCAAGAGGCCGAGCAGAGGGCTGAGCACCACGAGCAAGCCGGCAGCCACGCAGATGTCGAGGAGGCGCTTGATGCCGTCTGCGGTCGGTCCCGGAGTGGGACCAATGTGCATGATCGACAGTCCTGTCACGTCGTCGAGGCGGCTTTCCCAGTTGGCGAGCTCGTAGTAGCGCACGACGACGTCGATGTCCACGACGCCGCGCAGCTGATGGAGCACGGCGACGACGTGCGCAGGTGGTGTCTTTCCGAACGCGATCACGACACGGTCGATGCGCAGCGTGGTGCACAGCTCCGGCAGGTCGTCGACGTTTCCGACGAGCCGGTCCCCCGCCGCGCCGTCGCCGCCCAGGACGCCGGCGAGGGTCACAACGGGCGAACGGCGCAGGCGCTGGCAGAGGTCGTCGCAGACATGACCGGACCCTACGACGACCACCCGTACGCGGTGCGCGTGGCCCGCCGCGGCAAGCGCCAACGCAACTCGACGTGCCACCGGGACCACGACTGCCGTCGTGGCGAGGAGGATCGCTACATCCGGCGCCGGCAGTATGGTCTCGAGCTCGCTGATCGCGGATCCAGCGAGCAGCACAAGTCCGGCGACCGAGAGTCGCGCCACCACTCCTCCCAGGTCGTCAGCGACCCTTGGGATCAGTCGATCGCTCCGGGTTCGCACACCCGCCACGAGGACGGCGGCGACCACGGTGCACGACACGAGCAAGAACGTGCCATGCGGAACGGGTGGCAGCGCTTGGCCAATCCACGGGACGAGGACGGCCGTGAGCACACCAGCGAGAGTCACGCCGACCAGGTCGCCGCCAACGAGGAATGGCAGGATGCGGGCGGAGTAGTGCCGGCGCCGCGACGACGACGTCAGCTCCGTCGCGGGTAGGGAGCTCCGGCGACCCTCGGGTCGCGGCGGCGGTGCGGCCTCGCACGCTGGCTCACCGGGGACGTTCCACTCGTCGGACTTGAGGGGCGCATGGAATGCAGAGATGCTCATCGCCGACGCTCCGTGACGGGCGGGCGGTGGGCTGCGGCCGGATCGTCGGACGCATCCGGATCGTTCATTTCGCCAGGGTCGTCGGTGTCGGGCTCCTCGTCGTTCGCCACCTGCCTGGCAGTGGTGCTTGCGTCCACTTCGTTTGCCAGGGTGGCGAGGATGAAGCTCGTGATCTGCTCGATCGTCCTGATCCGCCGTCGCCGGCGGCTCGCCACTGCTTCGACCTCTCCCACGAACCGGCCGTCGGCGACCTCCTCGGGTCGCAGTCGTAGCACGTAGGAGATCACCGCAACGCTCGCACCGTGTACCGAGCTGCGTCGTGTCGACGAGCGCGTCCGCTGATGTCGCAGGTGGTCACGGAGAGACCGTACGAAGCAGGCGTCCGTCCGCTGTCACGGGAGTGCGATGGACGCCAGAGGGACGAGCGGAACAGTGCGAGCGCCGTGCATGCGAGCACTGGGACGCCGCTGGGACTGCGCGATCGTACGGTGGCCACGTGGCATCGGAAACCCCAATCGACGCAACGCTACGAATGGCACGCGACTTGTGCCTCGGCATCGGAGCGTTCTTCGTCACCCCTGCTGGGACACTCACCGTCGACAGCTCCGACATGGCA
>JAJZMN010000080.1 GCA_021850345.1 Actinomycetes bacterium
GATCGTGCATCAAGGGGCGATAACTTGCGGCGCATGACCGCTGAGCGACGTGGCGTGGCAGTGCGCCTCGTCGAGCGGCGCTGAGGAGGGGCGGTGCGCGCCCTCGTCCAGCGGGTCGCTTCGGCCGCGGTGCGCGTGGACGACGAGCCGATCGGCTCGATCGGACCGGGGCTCTGCGTGCTCGTCGGCGTCACGCACTCCGACACGAGCGCCGATGCAGAGCGGATGGCGGCACGCCTGTGGAACCTGCGGATCTTCGAGGACGAGCGCGGACTCACCAACCGCTCGGTGGCGGAGGTGGGTGGCGCGCTCCTCGTGGTGAGCCAGTTCACCCTCTACGCGGACACGACCAAGGGCAGACGCCCGTCGTTCGTCCGGGCGGCACCGCCCGAGCACGCCGAGCCGCTGGTGGAGGCGGTCGTTGCCGAGCTGCGGCGCCTCGGCGCGGCCGTCGAGACCGGGCGGTTCCGGGCGACCATGCGCGTCGAGCTCGTGAACGACGGTCCGTTCACCGTGCTCCTCGAAGTTGGCGACTGAGCGTCCGGACGCGGGCGGGCCGCAGCGCTGGCTGTCGGCTGTCCTGGCCGTCCGGGATGCCCGCCCGAGCACCAAGCTGCGTCAATCCCTAGTCTTGGCGAGTCTTGGCGCTGCAGCCGAGCCTTCGGGGAAAGGGGGAGGCGCATGACCACTCTCGCCAACCGGCCAGGGACCGCACTGATGGTCGTCGACGTCCAGTCTGGTGTGGTCGCCAACGCCTACGACCGTGACCGGGTGATCGCCAACATCGCTGTGCTCGTCGAGCGCGCCCGGGGGAGCGGCGTCCCGGTGATCTGGGTGCAGCATGCCGACGGGGACCTTGTCGAAGGCAGCGCGGATTGGGAGTACGTGCCCGAGCTGCGCAGGAGCGACGACGAGCCGCTCGTGCACAAGCACTTCGGCGACTCCTTCGAGGGGACCGAGCTCGAGGACCTCCTTGCGGCGCGTCGAGTTGGCGGGCTGGTCGTCACCGGCGCCCAGACCGACGCGTGCATCCGTTCCACCATCCACGGTGCGTTCACCCGGGGCTACGACGTGACGCTCGTGGGGGATGCCCACACGACCGAGGACCTCAGCGCGTACGGGGCGCCGCCGCCGGACCAGGTGATCGCCCATACGAACCTCTACTGGGACGGGCAACGGGCGCCTGGACGCACCGGTCGGACCGTCGCCACGGCGGCCGTCGACTTCGACGTGCCCTGACACGGACGTACGCTGACGCAGCGGATGGCGTACCCCCGCCCGGCGTCCCCACGGGAAGACCCCTCGCCGGGCATCCCCGCGAGCCGATCGCCGCTGACCCAGCCAGCTCACCGACGCCGAGCCGAGCCCGGCGACCCCACGCTCGTCTCCGCCACGGCCTGAGTGGCAGACCGCCCGCGGGGGCAGCATCATCGTGGTTATGGCATACGACTTCGACCTCGTCGTCCTCGGGGCGGGACCGGGCGGCTACACCGCTGCGGTCCGAGCCTCCCAGCTCGGGCTCTCCACCGCCGTCGTCGAGGAGCGGTACTGGGGCGGCATCTGCCTGAACGTCGGCTGCATCCCGTCCAAAGCACTCCTGCGCAACGCGGAGCTCGCCCAGATCGTGAAGGACGAGGCGGAGCTGTTCGGCATCCGGTCCGACAGTCCCATCACGATGGACTTCGGCGTCGCCTTCGACCGCAGCCGCAGCGTGGCCGACGGGCGCGTCAAGGGCGTCCACTACCTCATGAAGAAGAACGGCATCGCCGAGCTGAACGGTGTCGGGCGCTTCACGAACGCTCACGAGCTCGTCGTGCAGGGTCCCGAGGGGCAGCGGACCGTGACCTTCGCGAATTGCATCATCGCGGCGGGCACCACCACCCGCCTCCTGCCCGGTACCAGGCTGTCGGACCGGGTGGTCACGTTCGAAGAGCAGATCCTCACTCGCGACCTGCCTGCCAGCATCGTCATCGCCGGTGCGGGGGCCATCGGAGTGGAGTTCGCGTACGTCCTGCGCAACTTCGGCGTCGACGTGACCGTCGTCGAGTTCATGGACCGCATCGTGCCCCTGGAAGATGCCGAGGTATCCGCCGAGCTGGCGCGGCGCTTCCGCAGGTACGGGATCAACGTCCACACCTCGACTCGGGTGGACGGCATCGACGACTCGGGCGACAAGGTGGCGGTGACCGTCACCGGGCCGGACGGTCAGCAGCAGGTCCTCTACGCCGACAAGGTGCTGCAGGCCATCGGCTTCCAGCCTCGAGTCGAAGGCTACGGGCTCGAGACGACCGGGGTGGCGCTCACCGAGCGAGGCGCGATCGCCGTCGACGACTACTGCCGGACGAACGTGCCGAGCATCTACGCCATCGGTGACGTCACCGCCAAGCTCATGCTGGCCCACGCGGCGGAAGCCATGGCGATCGTCGCCGCCGAGACCATCGCTGGCCACGTCACCCAGGTCGTCGACTACCCAATGGTGCCGCGTGCCACGTTCTGCCAGCCACAGATCGCCAGCTTCGGCTACTCCGAGGTGCAGGCGAAGGAGCTCTTCGACGACGTCACGGTGATCAAGTTCCCCTTCACCGCGAACGGCAAGGCGCAGGGCGCAGGCGACCCGGGCGGGTTCGTGAAGCTGGTCGCCGGTGGCGAGCAGCGTGAGCTGCTCGGCGGTCACCTCATCGGTCACGACGTGTCCGAGCTGCTGCCGGAGCTGACCCTGGCGCAGCAGTACGACTTGACCGCCCACGACGCCGCTCGCAACATCCACGTGCACCCGACGATGGGCGAGGCGGTGAAGGAGGCGCTGCACGGCCTCATCGGGGAGATGATCAACTTCTGAAGGCCGCGGACGCGTCCCGCGCGTCACGTCGACCTGCTGGCGCTTGGTCCGCACGCCACGAGCTCGGCCGGCGGCAGGTTCTGGTTACACTCCGCAGTGGGAGATCGTGACCATCACCACCGCGAACGGCTCGACGGCCGACTTTCGAGAGCTTGCCCTGCAGATCCGCGCGGCTGGACTTCTCGATCGCCGACGCGCCTACTACGTCGTCAAGATCGCCGCGACCATCGCCACGTTGGCAGGTGGATGGACGCTCTTCGTGTTCGTCGGGGACTCCTGGGCCATCCTCGGCGTCGCGGTGGTCCTGGGTACCGTGTTCGGCCAGTTGGGCTTTCTCGGGCACGATGCCGGGCATCAGCAGATGTTCTCCTCGCGGCGGGCCAACCGGCTCGTCGGGATCGTGGTCGGCAACGCGCTGATCGGCTTGAGCCTCGGATGGTGGGTGCCCAAGCACAATGCGCATCACGCGCACCCGAACGAGCTCGAGCGTGACCCCGACGTCGGATCCGATCGGTTCGGAGTGTTCGGAAGCGGCAGCGCGCGGGAGCGAGAGGACCTGTCCCGCCTGCTGGTGCGCTGGCGGGCCCCGCTTTTCTTCCCGCTCATGGTGCTACGAAGCCTGGGTCTCCACGTCGGGGGAGTGCGTGATCTCTTCCAGCGGCGCGACCGGGCAGCGATCGGCGAGGGGCTCTTGATCCTGCTGCATGCGGCGACGTACGTCACCATCGTGTTCGTCGTGCTCAGCCCGCTGAAAGCGCTCGCGTTCATCGCCGTCCAGCAAGCGGTGTTCTCGATCTACCTGGGCATGAGCTTCGCGCCCAACCACAAGGGCATGCCGCTCGTCCTTCCGGGGTCGACGCTGGACTTCGCCCGCCGCCAGGTGATGACGTCTCGGAACGTGGCCGGCGGCGCAGTGCTCACCTTTGCGTTGGGGGGCCTGAACTACCAGATCGAGCACCATCTCTTTCCGTCGATGCCGCGGCCGAACTTGCGGCGTGCCCAGGAGGTCGTCAAGGCGTTCTGCGAACGCGCGGGGCTCAGCTACTGCGAGGTCAGCTTCGTCGACTCGTTCCGCATGATCGTCCGCCACCTGCGGGACCGCTCATGTGTCGAGTCGTCCGTGCGCGACGAACGTGCGCAGCTCCTGAACGCTCCTTCGACCCCGGCTCCTCGAACCCCGTAGCTCCGGACGTGCCGGGGGATCACCCACCGCCTGGGTCCTGTGCGCGTGGGGTTCGGAAGACCACCACGGAGCGCTCAGGATGCTCAGGATCGAGGTGAACGTCGAACGCCTTGTCCTCGTCGGGCTCCGGAATACCCTCGGCCACGATGACGACCTTGTTCCCATCGTGGCCGTAGAGCACGTTCGCCACCCCGAGCATGGCGTGACCGAGAACCGAGCCGCCAGACGAGTACGCCACCCGCCCGAGCGCCGTCACCGGTTGCGTGGCGGGACCCTCTTGCGTCACATCGGCGATGTCCGCCCCGTCGGCAGTGGCATCGGTCTTGTTCAGCCACTCGATCCACTGCTCGTCGGTCCAGTCCTCCGGATCGGCGGGCGGCCCCTCGGGAGGCACCTCTCGCGGAAGGTCCACTCCTGCCACGCTAGCGGCGGCGGGAGGTCTTTCTCGTCAGACCGAGTCAGGGCAACGCCGTCAGGACGCCGTCAGGACGCCGGCAGCGTCGGCGACGGCCGGCGCCGTGGACGGCGGCCGCGCAGGAAGAAGCCGCCCGCGACGGCGAGGTAGACGACGTAGGCGGCAGCCTGTGCCGGCGTCGGACGGTCGGCATAGCCGAAGAACGTGTGGAAGATGTCGCCGAGCGCGCTGCTCTCCGACAGCACCCCGCTCGTATTCCACAGGTGCGGGCCGAGCACGGGGAGCCAGCGGAGCTGCTGAAGGTTCTCGACCGCGTCGGCGAGGATCCCCGCCGCGAATACCAGCAAGAGGGCACCGACGATGGTGAAGAACTTCGCCACGTTGATCTTCGTCCCGAAGCGGTACATGGCGAAGGCGACACCGAGAGCGGCGACGAAGCCGGCCACTCCGCCGGCGATCACCCCGCGTCCGGACGACGCGAAGACGATCGCCAGCGTGAACACCATGGTCTCGAGTCCCTCGCGCCCGACCGCCTGGAAGGCGAGAAGGCCGAGACCCCAGCGAGCGCGCCCGTCGAGTGCCTGCTCCGCCTTCGAGCGCAGGTCCGACGAGAGGAGGCGGGCATGACGCTGCATCCAGAAGGTCATGTAGGTGAGCACGACCGCGGCCAGCAGGTACGTGCAGGTCTCGAAGATCGTCTGGACTCTCGAGCCTGCGTACGTCTTGAGCAGCAGGTAGGCAGCGACTCCCCCTGCGAGGACGAGCACCATCGCTGCTGCCACGCCCATGACGACGTCGCGAAAATGGCGGCGCTGCCCGATCTTGTCGAGGTAGGCGAGGAGGATCGCCACGATCATCGATGCTTCGATGCCCTCCCGCAGGAAGATGACGAAAGTGGCGATCATGGACTTAGGTTTACCGAAATTTCCATGAAAGGGAAGCCTGGCATCGTCAAGGGGCAGCGGTTTCTGGAACTTTCGGTTCTCCCCGCCGCGTCCGGCGCCGTCAGGAGGCTCTTTCTGCTCAGATCCCGGCCAGCACGGCGAACAGCGGTGTGAGCGGCTCCGCGGCAGTGAGAAGCACGGGTTGCCGGCTATTTCGGTCGGTGCCGTTGCGGATGGATCGTCTCGCCGCTCGCGAGCATGGAGACGAGCTGGGCGATTCGGCGCTGGCGAGTGTCGGCGCGCTTGGCGGTGGATATGCGGTAGAGGATCGAGAATCGGTTGGCCGCGTCGAGCTGATCGAACGTCGCCTTGGCGGTGGGATCGGCATCGAGGGATGCGGCAAGGTCGGGCGGGATGGTCATGGCGGACTGACCGTACGCGTTGTCCCAACTTCCGTCGGCCTTCGCCCGCTCGATGGCAGCGAGCCCCGCGGGATTCATGCGTTCCTCGCCGGCGAGCCTGTTGGCGATGGCGACATTGCGCTTCGACCAGGCGCTTCCCCGGCGCCGTGGGGTGAACTTGCGACGGAAGGTTCGCTCGTCGCGAGTTGCGAGTTGCCCGTCGATCCACCCATGGCAGATCGCCATCTCGAGCGCTTCGTCGTAGGTCAAGCTCGTCGGCCGAGTCGTGCCCTTCTTCGCCAGAACCAGCCAGACCCCGGTCGAGTCGGCTCCGTGCTCATCCAGCCACTGGGACCAGTCCGATGCGTTCGCGACGATCAGCTCCGCGTCGACGTCCGCCACCCCGTCAGTGTGCCACCGAGCCCACATCGGACGAAGGGGGCCACCGTGAGGGGCGGGATCGTCCTCACGTCTCCCTGCCGGGTCATGGGTGGCGGCGGTGCGCGGCCTGTCGAGCGCCCGGTCGGCCCGTGTCGGTGCCGAGGCCGGCAGGTCCGCGACCCTGGCACCCGAGGGCGTGCCCCCAACGGGATTCGAACCCGTGCTTCCGCCTTGAAAGGGCGGCGTCCTGGGCCGCTAGACGATGGGGGCGCAGGTGCTGCAGGCGGTGCCGAGCCCGAGCTGCGGGACAAACCCTCGCGCCGAGCTCTGCGTCGACCGCACGAGGCACGCTACCAGGGCGCCCCGGGTGCCTCAGGTGCCTGCGCGTTCCGCGCCACCCCGGTCCATCTGGGTGCCTCCGTGCATCTCGCCGCCCAGCACCGCCCCGCCGCCCAGCACCGCCCCGCCGCCCAGGCCCGCACTGGCACCCAGGCCCGCACCAGCACCCAGGCCCGCACCAGCACCCAGGCCCGCACTGGCACCCAGGCCCGCACCAGCACCCGCGACGGCGCCGACGCGGCGTTCGGTCGCCGCGAGCCCGGGAACCGTGAGCAGGCGTCCGGGCACGCGCTCGGGCGCGTGGTGGGTGAGGGCGAGGTAGTACTGGACGACTCCGATGACGAGCACCGTGGCGCCCAGCTCGTGGAGCTCTACCAATCCAGCGGGCAGATGCGTGAAGTACTGCGTGTAGCCGACGATCCCTTGGAGGACGAGGACGACGGTGAGCATGCGCGCGGCCTTGCGGATGCGCTCGGGGACGTCCATCGCGTGCAGTGCCACGGCGAGCGAGAGGACCAGCCCGATCAAGAAGAGTGCGAGGGTGGCGTGCAGCTCGGCCAAATTGCGCAACGGATAGGGAATTCGCCGTGCCACCAGCTGGCCTGTCGCGCCGCCCGCGTCGGGAGCGGCCCCGGTGGTCGCAGAGCCGGCCGCGAGCACGATCGCCGTCATGAGCACCATGGCGCGCGAGAGCAGGAGCATGGGCCGGGGGACGACCAGGTGGCCAGAGGACGGCGAGTAGTCACGGCTCGAGCGGTGCACCAGCACCACTGCGTCCACCAAGAGCACCAAGGTGGCGAGGAAGTGCACCATCACGAGGTACGGGTTGAGTTTCGAGTAGACGACGAGGCCCCCGATGACGGCCTCGACGAGCACTCCGACAACGAGGCCGCCGGCCAGCCATATGAGGTCGCGGCGCGCGGGACGGCGCAGGAGAGTGGCGAAGAAGGTCGCGCCGATCACCACGACGAGCGCCACGGTGACCATGCGATTGCTGAACTCCACGAGCGAGTGGAATTGCATCGGGGGCGTGAGGTTTCCCTTCATGCAGTTGGGCCAGTCTGCGCAGCCCAGTCCGGAGCCGGTGACCCGCACTGCGGCACCGGTGAGGACGATCGCGGCGTTGCCGACCAGGGAGGCGATGGCAAGCCGTCGCACGACCGTAGGCGACATGGCAGGGAGGCGGCTCGTCAAGCGGCTGTGGGCCGAACCGGCGGCGGGCACGTCTTGGCATGGTACCGGCGAATGGACCGTGCTTTGCAGCGACCCGAATCCGTGCAGTGCCCGGCCAAAGGCTCGAGCGGGACCGGCCCCCCCGTCCCGCCGTCCCC
>JAJZMN010000009.1 GCA_021850345.1 Actinomycetes bacterium
ACACGGGTGCCACGGTGTGCGGCAACGCTCGGCAAGTGCGGCTCCGTGCGGCTCCGTGCGGCTCCGTGCGGCTCCGTGCGGCGATGTGCGGCGATGTGCCGCAGCGTGCCGCGACGTTGCGGCGGCCAGCGGGTCGGACGACAGGGAGATCGAGAGGCGATGAGCACGACCGAGCGGCTCGCGACCGGGGAGGCGGCGGGCGAGCCCACGCGCGCCATGGACCCCGAGGTCCGGACCGCGCCGCTCTCGCTCACTCAACGGTCGTCGCTCCTCATGGCGCCGCACAACCCGAGCCGCGAGTTCATGAGCTGGGTGTACCAGCTCAACGGCAAGCTCGACGTGGGGGCGCTCGTCGCGGCCGTGGATGACGTCGTCGCAGCTCACGACCTCCTGCGGGTTCGGTTCGAGCCCGGTCCGGGGGGAGACGTGGAGACGGCGAGGCAGTACGTGACGCCGTTCCGCCCCGGTGTGGTTCGCGTCGTCCGGCTCGATGACCGACCCAAGCTCGAGGCGTTGACCGCGGCGATCGTCGCCGTCGAGGCGGAGTACCGGGACCTCTCTCCGTGGGACGAACCTCGCCTCCAGGCCACGCTCTACGTCGTCGCCCCGAAGACGCACGTGCTCGCGATCTTCGTTGCCGAAGCGCTGGTGGACGGCGAGTCCGGCACCCTCGTGGCGGCCGAGCTGTCGCGTGCGTACGCGCTGCACGCGGGGAAGAAGCCCCCCGACCTGGCACTGCCGTCGGGCGGGAGCTATCTGCGCTGGGTGCTCGACAACCCGGTGCCCGAGCCTGTGCAGCGTCGTGCCGTCGAGCACTGGCGGGCCGTTCGCGACGAGCCTGTCGCGGCCGGGTGGTGGCCGATGGCCCTCGGTCCCGGGATGAGGCCCAGGACCAGGTTCTTCAACGTGCCCTCCGAGCACTGGCGCCACCTCGTCGAGGTGACGCCGGGCATGGCCGCGATGCCCTTCGTGGTGGTGCTCTCGTGGCTGGAGATGGCGCTCGCGCAGGTGGCCGGGGCAGAACGTTTCGTCGTGACCTCGGCCGTTTCGAACCGCAGCCGCCCGGGAGCGAAGGACCTGATCGGCAACTTCGTGGGACCGGTGCGCATGGTCGCGCAGGTCGGCCCGGCGGACCGGCTCGAAGACGTGTCTCCAAGAGTGCTCCGCTCGCTGCGCCAGGCTCTGGCCGCGAGCGTCGTCCCGGTGCCGCTCGCCGAAGCTCGCATCCAGGCCCCCGAGGCGTTCGTCCCGCCCGACCCGACCGTGTCGTTCTTCATGTTCGACGAGCGCGAAGGTCCGGACTTCGTGGGCGTGCGCCAGCGTCGGTTCCGGGTGAACACCGGCCGCGATGTCCTGCGTGTGAACTGCACTCCCGACGACACGGGAGGACGGAACTTCTTCGTGATCTCGGGGACGGCGCCCGGCACGCTGATGGACGCCCTCGTGGTGGAGCTCCAGCGCCACCTCGGGCTGCGGAGCTGACCAGCTCTACTCCTGACGCGGGGACGCCTGGCACCCGAGCGCGTCCTGCGACAGGATCTCCGACGTGCCAGCCCACCCTCTTGGCCGCTCCCGCGTCGGCACGACCGGCACGACCGGCCTGCCCGGCACGACCGGCCTGCCCGGCACGCCAGGCCTGCCCGGCACGACCGGTCGCCGGGAGGACTGAGGCCCCCGGCATGGCGAGGAACGTGCTCGGTGGCGAGCTCGAGCCGTGCAGCGGGGATCCCGTGACCGGCTTTTACCGCGACGGGTGCTGCAACACGGGCATCGACGATCTCGGCGTCCATACCGTCTGTGCTCGTGTCACGGCCGAGTTCCTCGAGTTCTCGAAGGCGCGTGGCAACGATCTGTCGACGCCGATGCCGGGCTTCCCGGGGCTCAAGCCGGGGGACCGGTGGTGCCTCTGCGCGTCACGCTGGCAGGAGGCCTTCGAAGCGGGGATGGCACCCGAGGTCGTGCTCGAGGCGACGCATGCGGCCACGCTCGAGTGGGTGGGTCTTGACGACCTGCGCCGGCACGCTGCCGGGCGGTGATCCTCAGAGCCTCGCTCGCAGCACCGCTGCGGCTTCGGCGGACCGCTCGCGGAAGGCCTGACGGGCGTCGCCCGACGCTTCCAGGACGCCTGCGAGGTGCTCGAAGAACAACCCGACGATGAACGCCCGCAGCATCCGGGCGACCGCCGGCGCACCCAGGCCGTCGCAGATCGTCGGCTCCGACTCCTCGATCCATCGCTCCAGCGCGGCCTGGGTCGCGTCGAAGAGCTCCACTCCGACGACATGCGCAGTCTCCTGGCCGCGCATCACCTCGCCCAGCATGAGGCGGATGAAGTCCTCCACTTCGAGCATGGAGCCGAGAATGTCCTCGAGCATGTCGGCGAGGCCATCGAAGTCGTCCCGCGAGATCGCGGCGGGTCCGGTCGACGCCGCAAGGTCCTCGATGAAGCCCCGCTCCTCGAGCACCGCCACCAGCAGTTCGCGCTTCGACGCGAAGTAGTGGTAGAGGGAGGCCACATTGAGGCCCGCCGCGGCGGCAAGGTCCCGCATGCTCGTGCCGTCGACCCCCCGCTGCGACATGAGCGCGAGGGCGGTGTCGAGGATGTGCTGGCGCTGGGAGACGGTGGCTCGCGCCTGCGTCCCGGCCGAAGATGAGGTGGTCACGCCCCCCATTGTCGGGTCCAACAGGGCCTTGCGTCGAGCGCGCCGCTGTTTCTCCTGGTCACCGACCGCCTGGGGCATCCCGGCGACCCGCGATGTCACCGGGGTGTCCTGACCCGCCCGGATACCGGGGCCCTCGCCGCTCCCGGGAGGGCGGCCTCCCCGGCCCGTCGTTGGCCGGCGGCTCGGTACCCGCGCATTCTGCAATACAGAACAATGTCAAAGCACATTGCGCTCACTGGAACGAGCGGCTAGAAATGGGGAACGGACGGCGGATCCCGTGAGACACGGCCGGCCGGTGGATCGTGAGAAGTCCGAATCGGACGGAGGGGGACGATCCACCGCCGAGCCGAGTCGCCGTTGCCATGCTCTTGCTCGACGCGCCGCCCCGCGCTCGTGGGTCGTCCCTCCGTGCCCACTTTCTGCTGCGGAGTTCCTTCAGTTGTCGCTGCTCCGACGTCCGTGTGCGGACAGCTGCGCGAGGACCGCTCCGGTCGCCGCTCTCGTCGCTCGCGCCGTGCCGAGCCCGAGGTGGACGAGCCGTCCCACGGCTCGGGGGTCGGCGCGCACCAGCCGGGCTGCAGCCCCGAGATCGGCGCGCCCGTCGGGACGAAGAATTGCCGCCAACTCCGGCGTGAGCATGCCCCAGGTGTCGCTGATGCCCCGGACCACGTCCCAGGGAATGCCCCTTGCCTCCGCTTCGGCCGCGATCGCGGCCGTCTCCATGTCGACCGCCGTCGTCCCCTCGGGGAGCCCGGGAGTGAGCTCCTGAGGTGTCGTGGGGCCCTCGGCGCGCGTGGTCGGGGGCGACGGGACCGCACCGGCCACCCGAGCCGATGCCAGAGCCCGCTCGACGGTCGCGAGCAGGCCCGATCGGGGACCGCTCGCCCACCCGGGGTCCGGGGAGAAGGCCCGTCCGGTCCGCACATCCACGACGGTCACGGGCACGACCAGGTCGCCGATCTCGAGCGCCGGGTCGACAGCTCCAGCCACCCCGGTGACGAAGATGCGCGTCGGGACGACCTCGTCGAGGACCGCGGCGGATCCGGTTGCCGACCGGGCTGGGCCGACTCCGACTGCCACGGCAAGGAGGCCGCCGCGCCGCCACGCTGGTCGCCCCAGCAAGTTGGCCGGTCGCATTCGGAGGGCCCGAGCGATCGGTCGCAGCTCCCGGGGCATCGCCGCCATGACGACGACTGGCCCGCCGCTCATGGGTCGGGCCTCAGCCCTCGAACCCGGTGCCCCTCGCTCTCGTGCGCGGTACGCACCGTACGGACCCTCGCGCCGCGAGGTCCTAGGGCGTGCGGGTCCAACCGTCGACGCGTGAGAGCCGGTAGTTCATGGTCTCTGTCACGTGCTGGGTCCCGTCATTTGCGTGGATCCGCACCAGGACGGCGACGACGTAGCCTGTCTCGAGCTGGACGAGCGTCCGGTACGTCCCGGTCACCTTGGCTCGTGTCGCCGCGGGGACGAGCACCGACGCTGGCTGCGTGCTCGAGTAGTAGGCGCCCTGGGTCGAGAAGTTCGCGATGTCGAGGAGGCGCCGCACCGGGCCGAGCACACCCGTCGCCGGCGCTCCGGTGACGGTTCTGTGGCCCTCCACCTTCCCGGTCGGGCCGCGCGCGGTTTCAGTGGAGCGGTCAGGAGCCCGAAAGTCGAACGAGATGACGGTTCCCGTGAACTGAGAGGTCGTGTAGCTCCCCGTCACGCGGTCGGCGAGGAGGGTCTGGGCAGCGCCGTTGTGCACCGCGAGATCCGTACCTGTCGGAGCCTGGAAGGCGCCGAGGACGGCCCCACCCGCGGCGAGGAGCCCGAGGACGCCGACGAGGACGAACGCAAGAGGAAACCGCCTCACCGGTCCAGGGTACCCGGGGGAGGCGTCGGGGCCGTCGGCCCGGGCGGGATCTTCCTTCGGCGACCCGGTCATGCCCCGGTCATCTCTCGATCATGGCTGACCCGGTCATGCCCCTGCTGCCTGTCGCACCAGCTCGACGAAGCGGGCGGTCGAGCGTCCGAGCGCAAACCCCTCGACCCGGCGCCGTGCTGCAGACGCCAGACGGGCTCGGAGCTCCTCGTCGTGGGCGACCCGGTGGACCGCCGTCGCAAATCGGAGCGGGTCCTTGGTCGGGAGCACGAGCCCCGCGTCGCCCACGGTCTCGGGCACCGCCGTGGCGCCGTAGGCGACGACGGGGACGCCGTGGCCCATGGCCTCGACGATCGGGACGCAGAAGCCCTCGTGCTCCGAGGCGCAGACGAAGACGTCGGCGGCGCGGTAGTGGGCCTCCAGCACCGAGGGGTCGACGGAGCCGGTCACCTCGACGGCATCGCGGAGGCCCGCCTCGCTGACGAAGTCGGCGAGCGCCGGGCCGTAGCGCTCACCGAGCGGAGAACCGACGAGGTGCAGCCGCGCCGAGGGGTCGTAGAGCCGCCGGTAGACGTAGAGCATCTTGACCAGGTCGTGGGGGGCCTTGTGCGGCGACACCTTGCCGACGAAGAGGAGGTCGATCCCGCCGGTCGCCTTGCCCGCCGCCAGCCGTTGCACCGTTGCGGGGTCCGGGGTCGGACCTGCGTGCGTCATGTCGATGAGGAGAGGGACGACCTCGGTCTTGGAGTAGCCCGCGTCGAGCAGCTCCTCTTCGTTGAAGTGGGAGTCCGCGACCGCGAGCAAGGTGCGCGACGCCAGCCGCCGCAGCTGCGCACGGCCGAGCGAGGTCTCGTAGGCGACGCTCGGCTCCCACGGGGCGAGCAAGTCCGTCGGGGTGATGTTGTGGTAGTTGACGATCTTCGGCTCGTCGCGCGCCATCAGGGTGTCGAACACCGGGCTCCCGATGGACGCCTGGTAGAGAAGGAACCGCGCCTGGCCGTGGCGACCCAGCGTCCCGATCGGGCGTCCGATCTCGGCCATGTCGGGAGTGCACGTCCCGTAGAAGATGTCGGACTCGATACCCGCGGCCCGCAACGCGCGGGTGAGGTTCACGGTGTGCACGCCGATCGCGTCACGACTGGCGAGAGAGGGAATGACCTGGTCGACGCGCACGGGCCACGAGTGTAGGCATGCCGCCCGCGCGGACGGTGCTGGCAAAAGCGTCTGGTGCCCCGGGCCGTTGGTGCCCCGGGGCCGTTGGTGCCCCGGGCCGTTGGTGCCCCGGACTGCCTGCACGGAGCGTTACCATTGCGCATCCCCCGTACCTCCCCCCTTGCGACGGTGCGCCCGCGTGCCGGCCTTCTCGCCGTGTCGGCGCTGTCCGTGCTCGCGATGCTCGCGATCCTCCTGCCACGGGTCGCCGGCGCAGCTTCCCCCGCCTCCGGGCTCGCGAGGGCGAACGTCCCGTCCGAGCAGTCGACGGCCACGGCGCTTCCCTCCGACTCGGTCGATGTGCGCGTCGCGATGACGGAGAACGACACATCCGTCCTCACGGTCTTCTCGTCGAGCGGGCTCAGCGCGACCGGCGCGACCGGAGCGACCGCGGTCATGTACACGCCGGTGGGAAACGGTGGTTGGAACGTTGCGACCGGCACAGGCTGCGGTGGCCCATGGACGACCGTCCAGGGGACCGTCGTGCAGACACCGCTCGTGCGCGCGGCGACCACAGGCGCGCTGCTCACGCTGTGCGCGGACGACCACACCCAGCTGCAGGTGCAGGGGACGCTCGAAGGGGTCTACAACTCCGCGGGCCAGGCGCGGACGGTGAACACCCTTCCGCTCGAGGAGTACGTCGCGGACGTGGTCCCGGGGGAGTCGATTTCCGACTGGGGCTATGTCGGAGGCCCGGGCCCGCAGGGGCGTACATGGGGGTTCCAAGCGCTCGAGGCGCAGGCGGTCGCGGTCAGGTCGTACGTCCTCGCGTCCCCCGGAGGCTACGGCGGCTACGCGACAACCTGCGACCTGTCCTGCCAGACCTACCGGGGTACGACGTATCTCACCGCGAACAGCACCGCCGCCGCCCAGGACACCGCGGGAGAGGTGATGGAGATGCCCGGCGGCACGATCGCCCCCACCGAGTACTCCGCCTCGACCGGGGGGTACACCTCGAGCAGCGCCGAAGGCTCACCGTTCACACCGGTGCCCGACACAGGCGACGCGGTGTGCCTCACAGCGAGCAACCCGGGGCTGTGCAACACGAGCCATGACTGGACGGTGAGCATCCCGCTCTCCACAGTCCACACGCACTGGCCCAAGGAAGGCACATCCCCGGTGGTCAAGGTCTCGGCGCGCAACGGCTACGGCACATGGGGCGGCCGGGCGACGGAGGTCACAATCTCGGGAAACGGCACCAGCCAGACCGTCTCCGCCGCCACCTTCGTGACAACCTTCGGGCTCAAGTCGAACTACTTCACCATCACCCAAGCGGCCGGACAGCCGCTTTCGGTCAGCGGGCACGGATGGGGCCACGGCATCGGGATGGGACAGTGGGGGGCCTTCGGGTACGCGGTCGGCACAGACAACGGCCAGGGCAACTGGACCTGGCAGCAGATCGTCGACCACTACTACGCGCCGGCGACGATCGCGGCCCTGCCCGGCGTCACCGTGACGTACTCGGACAGCCGGATCGCCGGTCCGACATCCGACGCCACCGCGGCACAGGAGCTCGAGCACCAGTTCCCGGTGTCCGCGGGGACCTGCCCCACGTCCGGATCGACACGTCCCGTCGTGCTCGCGACGGACTCGGGCTATCCGGACGCGCTCGCGAGCGCGCCGCTCGCCCGGGCTCTCGGCACCGGCACGCTCCTCACGCCGACGACGAAGCTGTCCGCCGTGACTGCGACAGCGCTGCAGATCGAGGGCATCACGCACGTCTACGTGGTGGGCGGCCCGCTCGCGATCTCGACATCGGTCGTAAAGACGATCGGGGGGATGGCTGCCCACGCGTGCGGCGGTGGCACGGGCAGCGGCGCCGACATCAAGGTGACAAGGATCTTCGGCCAGACCCTCTACGACACCGCCGCGCAGATCGCGGCGAAAGCGGCCGACCTCGAGGGTGTCGGCACGATCGACCTGACAGGTGCGTACGGGGGAGCCAACACGACAGGTGGCAACGGGCGCTACAACACGACCGCAGGGAACGCCTCGGCAGGTCCCGTCC
>JAJZMN010000052.1 GCA_021850345.1 Actinomycetes bacterium
ATCGACATGTGGAACTTGGCGGCCTGCATCTCGCGCAGCAACGCGGTGAGCCGCTTGGTCTCGGGAACGTAGTGCGCCGGACGCAGATGTGCGCGGATCTGGCTGTCTCCCAGTCCGTCGTGCTCTGCGCGCATGAGGTCCTTCGCGTACGCGATGCCCACCACGTCGTCGACGTCGCCGCGGTGGACCGGTACCCGACTTCGCCCCTCGGTGAGCACCCGATCGAGGGCTTCGCGGACCGTGACGCTCTCTTCGAGGGTGAACATGTCGAGGCGCGGCACCATGACCTCGCGTACGACGGCATCGCCGAAGTCGATGATCGAGTGGATGAGCGTCCGCTCCTGCAGCTCGATCACGTGCTCGGCTTGGGCCACGTCGGCCATGGCGAGGAGCTCGGCCTCGGTCACTCGCGGTGGCGGGACGTTGGCGGCACCGCGCCGGCCGATGAAGAGGTTCGCGAGGCCGATGAGGACCCTCGACACCATCCGGATCGGCGGGAAGCGCACGAGGGCGGCCACGATCGGCGCGGTGAACAGTGCCGCGCGCTCGGGATTGTGGACGGCCCAGTTCTTGGGTACCGCCTCGAAGAGCACGAAGATGACGATGACCTCGAAGACCGTCCCGGCGAAGACTCCCCATGCACCGAGCCACTCGGAGGCGAGCACCCCGACGAGGGTCGCGGAGACGAGCTGGCAGATGAGGACGAGCAGCAGGACCGGGTTCAAAAAGCGCTCGGGGTGCTCGACGAGCCGGACCAGCGGGCGAGCGCCCCGGCGACGCTCGTCGAGAAGGGCCTTCGCCTTTACCCTGCTCGTGCGCACGAGGCTCGTCTCGGCGAGCGCCAGGAGCCCCGAGGCCGCGAGCAGCACCACCACGACGACGATGAGCACCCAGTCGGTGACGCCGAAGTGGGACGAGGCCACGAGCGGGGCGGGGGTCATGGCGAGGTTCGGCCCTCGTGGTAGCGGGCGAGCAGCTCGCGCTCGAGGGCCTCCATCACTTCGGCCTCGTCGGACTCCTCGTGGTCCATCCCGAGCAGGTGGAGCAACCCGTGGACGACGAGGAGCGCCAGCTCGTCATCGACGCGCACCTCGTGGGAGACGGCGTTGCGCGCGGCGACGGACGGGCAGATGACGACGTCGCCCAAGAGCATGATGGGATCTTCGCCTGGCTCGATCCCTGGGCCGCTCCCGCCCGAGTCCGGCGAGCGCCCCGGTGGCAGCGGCTCGTCCTCGATGGGGAAGGAGAGGACGTCGGTCGGGCCCTCCTTCGACAAGAACTGGTGGTTCAGCGCCGCGATGGCGGCCTCGTCGACGAAGAGGAGCGACACCTCCACGTCGCCAGGGAGGTGACGGTCTTCGAGGACGTCGCGCGCGAGCCGCGCCCACCGGTCGAGGTCGACCTCATGGTCTGCCTGCTCGTCGGCGACGTAGACGTCAATCGCCATGGCTGGCGCGCTCGGCCTCCTCGTACGCCGAGATGATGTCGGCCACGATCTGGTGACGGACGACGTCGCGCCGCGTCAGGTGCACGAAGGCGATGTCGGGCACCTCGCCCAGCACGTCTTGAAGCCCCACAAGGCCCGATCGTCCCCCCGCCACGTCGATCTGCGTCACGTCACCGGTCACCACGCACTTGGATCCGAAGCCGATGCGCGTGAGGAACATCTTCATCTGCTCGGGCGTCGTGTTCTGCGCCTCGTCCAAGATGATGAAGGAATTGTTCAGGGTGCGGCCTCGCATGAACGCGAGCGGCGCGACCTCGATGGTGCCGCGGTCCAAGAGCCGCTGGGCGCCTTCTGGCTCCAAGAGGTCGTAGAGGGCGTCGTAGAGCGGCCGAAGATAGGGGTCGACCTTGGCCATGAGGTCGCCCGGCAAGAACCCCAGACGCTCACCAGCCTCGACGGCGGGCCGCGTGAGGATGATCCGGTTCACCGCCCGTGACTGCAGGGTCTGAACCGCGAGCGCGACCGCGAGGTACGACTTGCCCGTCCCCGCGGGCCCGATGCCGAAGGTCACCGTGTTCGCGGCGATGGCGTCGGTGTAGCGTTTCTGGCCCGACGTATAGGGGCGAACCGAGCGCCCCCGCGCCGCGCGGACGACCTCGGCATTGAGGACTTCAGATGGCCGGACGTCCTCGTGCACCATGTCGATGGTCCTGCGAATCTTGGACGCGTCCAGCGACTGTCCTGACTCGAGCACGAGCACGAGCTCGTCGAAGAGCCTCGCGAGCTGCTCGGCATGGGGGCCCTCAAGCGCGATGCGGTTGCCCTGCACGGCGATTCGATCTTCGGGGAACGCCTGCTCGACGAGACGCAGGAGCTCGTCGTGGGTCCCGAGAAGGCTGGCCATGAGATGGGTGTTGGGGACCATCGTCTCGCGCCGCGTCGCCAGCTCCGCGCCGTCGACCCCGATCGACGGCGCCGGATCGCCCTCGAGCCTGCCCGAGCCGGCGGGGATCGCCGTGCCGGACGCGCTGCGCCACGTCGCGCCGCGATCCGCCGTCGTCACCCGGGAGGCCACGTCATCGGACGTCCGCCGATCACGTGGAGATGGAGATGGGGCACCGAGTTCTCTGCGTCCTTCCCGACGTTGAAGACAAGACGGTAGCCGCGCGACGGGTCGGCGATACCTTCCTGCTCGGCCACCGCCCTTGCAGTCGCGAACATGTCGGACAGGTCCGCGGCATGCGTGTCGTCGAGCGCGCCGGCATGCTCGACGTGCACGCGGGGGACGACGAGGACGTGCACCGGCGCCTGCGGGGCGATGTCCCGGAACGCCACGGTGCGGGCGGACGTGCGCACGACATCGGCCGGCACCTCACCGGAGACGATCCGGCAGAACAAGCAGTCGAGGTCGCTCAGGGTTCCTGTCCATCCTGGGTGCGGCGCGGTGGCAAGAGGTGCTCGAGCGCGCCTGGCGCGATGCGACAGGACTCGATGAAGCGGTCCACGTCGTCTTCTTTCAATCGGATCACCCGGCCGAACTTATATGCCGCGAGCTCGCCGCCGTCGATGAAGCGGTAGAGGCTGCGCAAGGTCACCCCCAACCGTTCCGACGCGTCTTTGGTGCTCATCCACCGCACCTGCTCCGCCATGGCCTCGATTCTCCCATTGCTGGCACCAATCGGGGCGCTCATCCAGCGCCCAGGCACACGGTACCGGCGCGCTGAGCGCCGAGCAGCACCCCGGCCGCGATCGCCGCGGTCTCTGCCCGCAGGACGTTCGGCCCAAGCCCCACGATCTGCCGAGCGCCGTCGCCCGCCAGCTCGTCGGACGTCCATCCGCCCTCGGGTCCCACCGCGACCGTGGTCACCGCCGCGCCGAGCGGTCCTCCCCCGGGTTCGGCGAGCGCGAGCCCGGAGGGCTCGAGCGCGTCGAGGGTGAGCACCCCCCTGATCTCGGGAACCCACACTCGGCGCGACTGGGCAGCGGCCTCGACCGCGACCCTGCGGAGCCGCCCGAGCGCGGCGTCGGCCCGTGCCCCTTCCCACCGCACGACGGCCCTTGCCGTCGAGAGCACCACGATGCAGTCGATCTCGAGCTCGGTCAGCTTCTGCACCACCCACTCGGGCCGCTCCCCCTTCACTGGGGCGAAGGCGACGGTGAGCCGTGGAGCGGGGGCGCGCTCGGCCACTACCTCGCCTGCCGGTTCCAACGCGCGGCGACCGTCGTAACGGCAGGGGACCCAGTGCCCCCGCCCGTCGGCGGCCACGACGACTTCGCCCGGGCGCAGTCGCAGCACACGGGCCAGGTGGTGCGACACGTCGTCGTCGAGCGCCGGGTGCGCCACATCGTCGACGAACACCTGTGCCGCAGCACGCCGGCGCGTCACCTGCCCGGCCACCGGACCGCTGCCACCAGGGCATCTGCCATCGGCGTGGGCAGGGGTCGTCACCGCGGGGCTCTCACCGTCGAGCCATCACCACCACGTTCGCCCGGGGGCTCATCCGAGCGCCGAGCGGATCCGCGAGAGGACGCCGTCGTGCCCGTGAACCTCCTCGCCCCGCTCGGCAGCGAGCTCGGTGAGCAGCTCGCGCTGGCGGGGGGTGAGCTCCGTCGGCGTGTCGACCGCCATGTGGACGTAGAGATCACCGCGTCCGCGCCCACGCAGGTGAGGCACGCCGAGGCCACGAAGCCGCACGACCGTGCCGTGCTGGGTGCCCGGGGCGACGGTGACGTCCCGAGATTCGTCGAGCGTCTCGACCTGGAGGGTCGTCCCGAGCGCCGCCTGCGCCATCCCGACGTGCAAGGTGGTGTGCAGGTCGTCGCCCGCGCGTTCGAAGCGCTCATCGGGCGTGACCGCCAGGTGGACGAAGAGCGACCCGTTCGGCCCACCACGGGGCCCGGCCGGGCCGCGGTCGGCGAGACGCAGGGTCGACCCGTCGTCGACGCCTGCATGCACCTCGACGGTCAGCTCCCGGTCCTCCATGCGACGACCTTCCCCGCGACAGCCCGGACACGGGTCGGTGACGACCTCCCCCATCCCCTGACAACGACCGCACGGCGTCGCCGTCACCACCTGACCGAGGAGGGACTGGCGGACCCGGCGAACTTCGCCGGTGCCCTGGCAGTCGGGGCACACGATCGGCGACGTCCCGGGACGGGCGCCACGCCCTCCGCAGTCGGGGCAGGTGACCGGGAGACGCACCGACAGCTGCTTCTGGGCACCGAACACTGCTTCGTCGAAGTCCAGCTCCAGCATCACCTCGGCATCGGACCCCGCCTGCGGGCCGCGGCGCCGCCCGCGCACGCCCGTGCCGGCCATGGTGCCGAAGAACGCTTCGAAGAGGTCTCCGAGCCCGCCGTCGAAGTCGAAGCCCATGCCGCCAGACCCCGCCGCACCGCCACCGAAGCTCGCCGGCCCGAAACGGTCGTAGCGCGCGCGCCGTTCGGGGTCCCGCAGCACCTCGTAGGCGAAGGAGACCTCTTTGAACTTCGCCTCTGCTTCTGGGTCCCCCCCGTTCGCGTCGGGGTGCAGCTCGCGAGCCTTGCGCCGGTAGGCGCGCTTGATCTCTTCGTCGGTGGCGCCCGGGTGCACACCGAGCAGCTCGTAGAGGTCGCCCATCGCCTCAGCTCCTGCCATGTGCACCTCTCCTCTTGGTCACGCGATCCTCGGCCGTCCTTCCGTCGACACGCCCGGGCGGCGCTTCGGTCCCCCCGCCAAGCCGCTCACCGAGCCGGGCGCTCACCACGCGCGCGGCGGCGAGTGCCTGGGGATAGTTCATACGCGTCGGGCCGAGCAACCCGACAGCACCCGCTTCGTGCCCGTCAACCGACAGCGGAGCCACGACCACCGCGCACGACGCCAGCGGCTCGTAGCCGTGCTCGGTGCCGATCGCGACCGAGAGGCCGCGCTCGAGGACGTCGCGCAGGAGCGAGACGACGACCAGCTGCTGCTCGAGGGTCGAAAGTACCGAGCGGACGGTCTCCACCGCGTCGAAGGCCGCTGCGAGGCGGGAGGACCCCCCGACGATCACCCGGTCGTCCTCGGCGGTCGCAAGATCCTTCATCGCGTCCAGGGCAAGGCCGACCACCTCGTCGAGGACGCGGTCCTTGGTCATCGTGCGCTCGTCGGTCGCTCCGAGTGGACGCGCAGCGGTCATGGCCTGCACCCTCGCGCCGGCGGCGGCAAGCACATCGTCACCGATCTCGTCGGGCAGGTCGATCGTCCGCTTCTCGACGGCCCCGTCGGCGAGGACGACCACCAACAGGGCGAGCCGGGGCGCGAGACCCACGAGCTGGACCGAGCGCACCGGCGCGGACTCGTGGCTCGGCGGCAGCACGACGGACGCGTACGAGGTCAGCTCGGACAACAGCCCCGAGGTCCGCTCGAGCATGTCCTCCATCTCGCCATGGACCTGCTCGAAGAACTTGGCGACCTTGTGGCGCTGGGCAGGGCCGAGGATCCCGGGCTCGGTCAGCTGGTCCACGAAGAACCGGTATCCCTTGTCGGTAGGGATGCGGCCGGCGCTCGTGTGCGGCTGGACGAGGAAGCCCTCGCGCTCGAGGGCCACCATCTCGGCACGTACCGTGGCGGACGACACGCTGATGCCGGCGGTGCGGGCGACGTGCTGTGAGCCGACGGGCTGCGCGGTGCCGATGTACTCGGAGACGATCGCCTCCAAGATGGCGGCCTTGCGCGGGTCGAGGTCCTGGGTGTCGGGCATGGCGGTTCTCCGGCGACTTCCTCGTGCTGGCACTCGATTCTACCGAGTGCCAGCACTCCTTGGTCGACCGGCCATTCGGCCGGTCAATCGTCCAAGCGGAGCGCCGAGATGAAGGCTTCTTGGGGCACCTCCACGCGGCCGATGTTCTTCATGCGCTTCTTCCCCTCCTTCTGGCGCTCGATCAGCTTGCGCTTGCGGGTGATGTCGCCGCCGTAGCACTTGGCCAGGACGTCCTTGCGCCGGGCCCTCACGGTCTCACGGGCGACCACGCGCCCGCCGATCGCCGCCTGGATGGGCACGTCGAAGAGCTGACGAGGGATCAGCTCGCGCAGCTTGTCCACCATGCGCCGGCCGTAGGCATCCGCCTGGGAGCGGTGGACAATGGTCGAAAAGGCGTCGACCGGCTCGTGATTGATGAGCATGTCCACCCGCACGAGGTTCGCCGTCGCGTACCCCGCCGGTTCGTAGTCCAAGCTGGCGTACCCCTTGGTGCGGCTCTTCAGCTGGTCGAAGAAGTCGACCACCACCTCGGCGAGCGGGATCGTATAGACGAACTCCACCCGTTCGGGTGACAGGTACTCCATCCGCTGCATCTCGCCACGCCGGCTCTGGCACAGGTCCATGACGGTGCCCGTGTACTCGGCGGGCGTGAGCACGGTCGCCCTCAGCATCGGCTCGTCGATGTGGTCCAAGCGGCTCGGATCGGGGAGGTCGGTGGGGTTGTCCACCTCCACGACGTTCCCGTCGCTCAGATGGGCGCGGTACTCGACCGACGGCGCCGTCGCGATGAGCGAGAGGTCGAATTCGCGTTCGAGGCGCTCGCGGATGATCTCCATGTGCAACAGTCCGAGGAAGCCGCAGCGGAAACCGAAGCCGAGCGCGTGGGAGGACTCGGGCTCATAGGTGAAGCTGGCGTCGTTCAGCTTCAGCTTGTCGAGGGCGTCGCGAAGGTCCGGCAGCTCGTCGCCGTCGATGGGATAGAGCCCGCAGAACACCATGGGCTTGGGGTCTCGGTAGCCGGCGAGCGGCTCGGCGGCGGGCGCGGCAGCGTCCGTGACCGTCTCGCCGGAGCGGGCTTCACCCACATCTTTGATGCCGGCAACGAGGTAGCCCACCTCCCCGGGCCCGAGCCTCGAGGAGCGGAGCGGCTCGGGCGTGCGCACGCCGAGCTCTTCGACGTCGTGGACGGCGCCGGCCTGAACGAAACGCAGGCGGCTCCTCTCGTCGAGGACGCCGTCGACCACGCGCACCGAGGAGACCACCCCCCGGTACTGGTCGTAGGCGGAGTCGAAGATCAGCGCGCGCAGCGGCGCGGTGCGGTCCCCTTTCGGTGGCGGGACGCGCTCGACGACCGCATCGAGCAGCGCCGCCACTCCTTGCCCCGTCTTGGCCGAGATCTCCAAGATGTCGGTGGTCGGGATGCCGAGGACCTGCTCGATCTCTTTCGCGCACCGCTTCGGATCGGCGGCGGGAAGGTCGATCTTGT
>JAJZMN010000063.1 GCA_021850345.1 Actinomycetes bacterium
GCGCGTGTCGCGACGCGCCCGTCGGGTTTCTGATGCGGTGGCGTCGGTCGCCCTCGTGCCGGCCTTGGGTCGGCGGATGCGGCGCCAACGGGACAGAGAGCGTTGTGCGGCCATCCCACCCTGAGAGAGAGCTTCCCTGCGAACTCGCACCCATGGTTGCGGCACGTCGGGCCGAGCACGGGCCGAAGGTGCGGATCGTCTACAACGACCATCTGGTCTGTTCAAGATACCTGGCGGAGATCGGCGTGACGGTTGACAATCTTGAGTCGGCCTCGCCCGGGTACTTTGGCCCGGTCGGCTCGCCCCGGTGGCCGATCGGGGCCGGGCACGATCGACACGGCGGACGAGCTCTGCGGCCTCGGCGCGCTCGGCGACTCCGGAGGCGCGCTCGCGAGCGCGTCGGTGCGCGGGTGGCCGCACTACCGTGACCCCCGGCACGTGCCGAGCGGGGCGCCCGCCCGGCGAGCGGCCTCAGCGCGTCGTGAGGCCAGCCCGAAAACCAGCGGGAGGAAGCTCGAGGTGGCCAGGCGAGGCTCGGGAGACGACCGGTGACCGGCGATCGGCACCGGGGAGCCCGACTCCCCGGCTCGCCTCTGGCCGAGGTGCCCGCCGGGTCGCGAGGCGGTCGCTCTGTTTCTGCGCTCGCCACCCACGACCCTGCGGCGACGCGCCGTCTCGCGGGGCTCACCTGGGCGCACCTGCTCAACGACGGCGCAGCGAACTACCTCCCCGGCGTGTTGCCGGCGGTGCTCGCCGCGCTCCACGAGCCGATCCGGATCGCGGGTGTGTTGATCGCCGCGCTCACCGTTGGACAGGCGCTGCAGCCAGTCGTGGGGTGGGTCGGCGACCGGATCGGGGGTCGCAGCCTGGTCGTGGCGGGCCTGGTCTGCAGCTCGGTCGGCGGGGGGCTGCTCGGCGTGGCACACAGCCTCGGCCTCGTGATCGCGCTCTTGATGCTCATCGGCCTCGGAAGCGCCCTGTTCCATCCCCAGGCGCTCGCCGGGGTGCGCAGCGTGCTGCGAGGGCGCCGGGCGCTTCTCACCTCGGTCTTCCTGGTCGGCGGCGAGCTCGGCCGCGGCGTGTGGCCCACCGCGGCGAGCCTGGTGGCCACCAACCTGGGGCTCGCCTACCTCTGGATCATCGCCCTGCCGGGGCTTGCGACGGCAGCCTTGCTCGTGCGGTGGGCACCCGACCTGCCCCGCCAACCGCGCGCCGGTGCCGTCATCGCCTGGAAGGAGCACGGCCGACCGCTGGCGATGCTGATCGCTTACCAGGGGATCCGGGCCCTGGCGCTGTTCGGTCTCGCGACGTTCATTCCCCTCATGTGGCACGTGCGCGGCGGGACCCTGGTGGCGGGCGCCTCGATCATCACGACCATGACGCTCGTCGGCGTCGTTGGGAACCTCGGCGGCGGCCACGTCACGGACCGGCTGGGGCGCCGGTTCGTGCTCGTCGCGTCGGCACTCGCCACGGCCGGGCTCGTCCCCACGGTCGCCTACCTCCACGGCGCCGTCGTCTGGCTCGTCTCGGGGCTTCTCGGCGTCGCGTTGTTCCTCAGCGCGTCGACCACGGTGCTCATCGGACAGGACATCTTCCCCGAGAACCGCTCCATGGGTTCGGGGGTCGCGCTCGGTCTGGCGAACGGGATCGGGGCAGTGCTGGTCCTGCTGAGTGGCCTGCTCGTGAGCGAGCGAGACGTCGTGACCGTCTTCTGGCTGCTCTCGGGCCTCAGCCTTGTCTCGACGATCCCGGCGCTCTCCCTCCCGAGGCTCCTCACGCGCTGAGTATGGAACGGGCCCTTCGCGCCCCGCACGTCGGTGGCACATCGGGTCCGCGTGGGGCGCGGCGACGCCGGCGCGCGCCCGCCGGAGCTCGCGCCCTTCGGGGCGCGCAGCACAGCGCGCCGGTCCGGTCTCGCCCCGGGACCCCGCTACGCGGTGGGCCGGACGGGCTCCGCGGAGCGCGCGCCGGCGGGCGCAGCGTCGGCGAGCGGGCTCTGCAGGGGGAAGTGGCAGGCGGCGAGGTGTCCGGGCCCGAAGGCACGCAGTGGCGGTTCCTCGAGGGCGCATCGCTCCTGGGCCAAGGGGCAGCGGGTCCGGTAGCGGCAGCCACTCGGTGGATTGATGGCGCTCGGGAGCTCGCCGCGCACCGCTTCGCCCCTGCGGCGTCGGCTGAGAGCCGGGTCCGGGACGGGGACCGCGTCGATGAGCCCCTGGGTGTAGGGATGGGCCGCCCGAGCGTAGAGGTCGTCACCGGTCGCGAGCTCGACGAGCTTGCCGAGGTACATGACACCGATGCGGTCCGCGACGTACTTGACGACGGCAAGGTCGTGGGAGATCACGATGTAGGTGAGGCCATGGCGCTCCTGCAGGGCGCGCATGAGGTTGAGGATCTGGGCCTGGATCGAGACGTCGAGGGCCGACACGGGCTCGTCGGCGACGATGAGCCGGGGGCTGAGGGCGAGCGCACGCGCCAGGCCGATGCGCTGGCGCTGGCCGCCCGAGAACTCGTGGGGGTAGAGGTCGGCCACGCGTGCGGGGAGGCCGACCTCGTTGAGGAGCTCGGCGACGCGTGCCTCGCGCGAGCGGCGGTCGCCGACGCGCTGGATCAAGAGGGGTTCGGCGACGATGGAGCGGACGCTCATCCTCGGATCGAGGGAGGAGTAGGGGTCCTGGAACATGAGCTGGAGATCCTTGCGTTGCCTGCGCAGGGAGGCACCCGACAGCCGCCCGAGGTCCCGACCTTCGAAACACACCGAACCCGCTGTCGGCATCTCGAGGGCCACGGCGAGGCGGCCGATCGTTGTCTTGCCGCAGCCCGACTCACCGACCAGGCCGAAGGTCTCTCCCCGCCCGACGGCGAGGGTGACGTCGGACACGGCTTTGACCTGTCCGCGCGTGCGCCGGAACGGGGAGCCTGATCCGACCGGGTACTCCTTGACGAGGCGGCGC
Source organism: Actinomycetes bacterium (assembly GCA_021850345.1). The sequence continues at coordinate 2,952 of JAJZMN010000063.1, forward strand.
AGCTCGAGGATGGTTCCCGCGTTCTCGCCGGTCGCCGACGACCGGGTCGAGGAGCCAAGCTCCGGCTCGCGCACGGCGATGTGCGCTTTGGCCGCGTCGCGCGCGGCCTGGGCGGCGAGCCGGTCGCCGGCGCCGGTCGCGACCGGGTTGAAACAGGCGAAGACGTGTTCTCCGTGCGCGGGTCCGCCATCGCCGGGGGCGAGCGGCGGCTCTGCTGTCCGGCAGATCTCGCGCACGCTGCGGCAGCGAGGGGAGAAGCGGCAGCCCGTGATCGGCACCGCGAGGTCGGGGGGCATGCCCGGGATCGCCGACAAAGGCTCGAAGCGGTCCTTGTCGAGGCGGGGAATCGACTCGAGGAGCGCCTCGGTGTAGGGATGGCGCATCTCGGAAAAGAGCCGTTCGGTGGCGGTGCCCTCGACGATCTTGCCGGCGTACATCACCATGACCCGGTCGGTGCGCCCGGCGATCACCCCCATGTCGTGGGTGATGAGAACAACGGCCATCTTCAGGCGTTCGCGCAGGTCGTCGATGAGGTCGAGGATCTGGGCCTGGATCGTGACGTCGAGCGCGGTGGTCGGCTCGTCGGCGATGAGGAGCTTCGGCTCGCAGGCGAGGGCCACCGCGATCATCACGCGCTGGCGTAGCCCCCCGGAGAGCTGGTGCGGGTAGTAGTCCAGGCGCTCGGCGGGACGCGGCATACCGACGAGGGTGAGGACCTCGAGGGCCCTGTCAAGCGCCTCCCTTTTCGACACGGCGCGGTGCAGGCGGACCGCCTCGGCGATCTGGCGGCCAACCGTCCAGGTCGGGTTGAGCGAGGTCATCGGATCCTGGAAGATCATCGCGACCTGGTTGCCGCGGACGTGACGCATCTCCTGGTCACGCAGACCGACGAGGTCCCGCCCGAGGAGGCGGACCGCGCCGGCGGTGATGTGGCCGACATTGGGGAGCAGCTTCATCACCGACAGGCCCGTCGTGGACTTGCCGCACCCCGACTCGCCGACGAGGCCAACGCATTCGCCCTCGCCCACGCTGAAGGAGACGCCGTCGACGGCGCGCACGCGGGCATGGCGGAGACGGAACTCGGTCCGTAGGTCCTCGACCTCGAGGACGGTCCCGCGTGTTGCGCCCTCGTTGGAGGGGCGCGCCCGCTCAGTAGCGTCCACCTGGTCATCCCTCCTCTCTCCACACCACGATCTGCCCGGGCGGGCGATCGGCGCCGAGCTCGTCGCGCGTCCGGCAACCACGCGACCCGGGTCGAGGTCGAGCCTGCAGCCTTTCCTTGAGTTGGCGCCGCGTCAAGCGTCGCATCATCGCGCCCACCGAGCGCGGGCGGTCGCCGCGGGGTCGATCCACGCACGCGGAGGTGCGCGTCACCCGGCCGATGCCGCTCGGGCGGCGGAACCCGCCCGACAAGAAGGGAACCGCGCCGTCTCCGACGGGCCGGCTCCCTGCGCAACGGCCGGCGCTCCACCGGCGCCCCGCCCCGGACCCCGATGGCGCCGCCGCGTCGGCGCCGGGTGCCGAAGAGTTGAGGACCCGCCCCCGCGACGCCCGGCGGTGCGGGGGGTGATCGGCTGCGCCGACGTCGCGCCGCCCGGCGTCGCGGGTGACGTTCCTCGGGTCGACGCCGGCCAGCCTCGCGGCGGCGTTCGCGCTGGGGTGAGCTCCAAGGTCTCGAGGATCTCCATGATCTCCCTGCCAGAGCCGGTCACTCGGTCTCCGGATGGGTTGCTTCGGCGGAGCGCAGCGCCATCGGGCACACCCGACCGGGGGGCAGCTCTGGTGGATGGTGCGCAGACCTGCTGTCGATCGGCGTGGAGCCTGCCGTCCGCCACAGGGAGTCTGCGATGTCCGCCCTCACGCCGCGGCGGCAATGGAATCCGTCGTCGGAGTTTGAGCAGGCGATGGAATCACTTGTGCCAGGGTCGTTCCTCTGTCAGGATGGCCATGCGGCGAGGCCTTATCGGCCCCGCCCACAGCAGCGGGTCGGGGGGCGGCAAGCAGGGCTGGGGGTCAGTTTGGGGGAACGGCAACGGCGTTGGCGCCGTGGTTCGCGCGCCCCTTGGGCTGCCGGCCCCACGTTGCACCCGCACGCGCGTCGGGCGTCCTCGACCGTGGCGTCGCCGGCCGGTGCACCGACGCGCGCCGTGGCGCACCGATGTATCACGGCTTCACTGCCGGAGATCGGAGGCCGAACGCCCCGGCCGCGCCTGTTCAGGAGGGGAAAGGGGGATCTTCGAAACGGGTCGACGAATCGCCGGCCTGTGAACTAATCGGTCGCCCATTGACCTTCGGGTTGCGGAATCGTTACGGTGGCCGCTCGAGGCTCGACGACGAGCGGTCCCTTTGGCTACGTCTGGCTAGGAGCTGCGCCATGTGCCCTACTCGATCTTTTCCTGACGGCTCCGGCGGTCTCCGGCGCCGCCCGTTGTCTTTGGGGGCCTCCTCGTGCAGACACCGGCTCCGTCGCTTGGGTGCGGCCGCGTTGGCGGCGACCGTCGTCATCGGGACGGGCGCCGTCGCCAGTGCGGCGGCGACGCCGGCGGCCCGTGTGGCGCCGCGCGCCGCCCATGGCAAAAGCGGCGGGGTCGCGAGCTACGCGCTGTCGATCGGCGAGGACTTCTCCTGGATGTTCCCGATCGAGAACACTGCCAACTACGAGGACTGGAACTCCAACGTCGAGGGTGGCATGTGGCGCCCGCTGTACTTCGCCGGCAACGGGTCGAAGACGGGGATCGACGACAAGCTGTCGCTCGCCAATCCACCCGTCTACTCGCACAACAACACGACCGTCACGGTCACGATGAAGAAGAACTACCGCTGGTCCGACGGCACCAAGGTGACGAGCGCGGACGTGAAGTTCTTCTTCGAGCTCTTGAGTGCCGGAAAGAACAAGGACGGCGCCTACATTCCCGGCGAGATGCCCGACGATGTGACCAGCGTCTCGTACCCGACGCCGTACAGCTTCGTGATGCACCTGAACCACTCCTACAACCCCGCGTGGTTCACCGGGAACCAGCTCACCTGGATCTACCCGCTGCCCGCGCAGGCCTGGGACAAGACCTGCGCGACCTGCAAGGTCACCAACGCCGCGGCCACCAAGTCGGGGGCGAGCGCGGTCTTCAACTTCTTGTACAAGCAGTCCGAGGATCTACGCACCTATGCGACCAACCCACTCTGGAAGGTCGTCGACGGGCCGTGGGTCATCAAGTCCTACGACCCGACGACCTTTGCTGCGTCCTTCTCCCGCAACGACCGCTACAGCGGACCGGGCAAGCCACGGCTCAGCGGCTACCAGATCTACAGCTTTGCTTCGGACACCGCCGAGCTCGACGCGCTCCGCTCAGGGACGATCACCTTTGGCTTCCTGCCCTTCAGCGACGTGAGTCAGGCCTCGTACTTCACGAGCCACGGCTTCACGGTCAAGCCGTGGCAGGTCTTCTACAACGAGACCATCGAGCTCGGCTTCACGAACAAGACCTACGGGCCACTCGTCAAGCAGCTCTACATTCGACAGGCGCTCCAGCACCTGGTCGACGAGCAGCTCTACCTGCAGCGCGCGCTGCACGGCTACGGGCTTCCCGACTACGGCGTCGCGCCCGACTACCCGGGGTCGTCCTTCGTGAGTCCCCAGTTGCGCAGCGACCCCTATCCCTACAACCCCTCGGCGGCCGCGAAGCTGCTGAAGGCGCACGGCTGGAAGTCGGGTCCGGGCGGCGTCGACGTCTGCACGAAGCCGGGAACAAAGTCCGACGAGTGCGGTGCCGGGATCAAGAAGGGCACGCCGCTCAGCTTCTCCTTCATGTACTCGACCGGCACGCCGAGCTTCGCGGCCCAGGTCGAGGCGTTCCAGACGGTGGCGAAGTCGGTCGGCATCGGGGTCACGCTGAACGGCCAGACCCAGAACACGATGTTCTCGATCGGTGGCGTGTGCCCGTCGTCGCCCCCCTGCAACTGGGGCCTGCTCGGCTACTCGAGCTTCATGTGGGACTTCGGCCAGTACGAGCTGCTGCCCGTCGGCGGCAACCAGTTCGGCAAGGGGAACTTCTGGGCGGGCGGCTACAACTCCGCAAAGGCCCAGGCGCTCATCACCGCCGCGCACGAGAAGCCCGGCCTGAACGCCCTCTACGCGGTCGAGAACTACCTCTCCAAGGACGTGGCCTCGCTGTGGTGGCCGGTCTCGGACTACGAGATCGTCGTCGCGAAGGACAGTCTCGGGGGCTGGCAGCACCTCAACCCCTACGCCAACTACCACCCCTCGACGTGGTACTTCAAGAGCTAGGCCCTCTCGGGTTCGGGCCGGTCGGCAACTCTGCTGTCGTCCTCCATGGCTGAGCGGGCGATTGTCGCCCGCTCCGGTGGGGTCGTCGGGACGGGTCGGGCCAACCGGTCCTTCGGTGGGGCGGTGGCGGTCCGCGGGGGGCGGATCGCCACCGTCGGCAGTGCAGAGGGGCGCCGCGAGCGGCTTGCGCCGTCCCGCCAGCGACACGGGCACCACGAGAGCGCGAGGGAACGCGTCGGCCAGCTCGTCCCGGGTGCGGACGCCGACGAGCGTGTGCTGCGCGACGCGCCGTGCCGTTTGAGCGCACTCGGGGCGACCACGTGGTAGGACGCCGAGACCGACGGAGTCCCCCAGGGCCTCTGCGCGGGGTTCCAAACGCGCAACGCTCTCAGCG